>DASRTO010000079.1:0-3538 GCA_035655915.1 Anaeromyxobacteraceae bacterium | reverse complement strand
GCCAGCCCCTTGCCGGTGACCACGCCCATGCGGGCGCTCATCTCCTGCACCACCACCAGCGCCACCGTGATGGGGATGAGGGTCCACAGCAGCTTGGGGCCGAACTGGGCGCCCGCCACCGAGTAGGTGGTGATGCCGCCGGCGTCGTTGTCGACGCTGGCGGTGATGAGGCCGGGCCCCATCACCGCCAGGAACAGCAACACCCGCCGCCACCAGGGGAGGGGCCCCGCCGCCGGGGTGGTCGCCTCAGTGGACATCCACCAGCTCCGAGAGGATGTCGTCCACCGTGACCATGCCCATGAGCATGCCGGCCAGGTCCACCACCGGGACCGAGAGCAGGTTGTACTTGGCGGCGGCCCGGGCCACCTCGCGCAGGTCGGCGTCGGCGGTCACCTGGGCCGGCACCTCCCGCATGATGCGGGCGATCGGCGCCGCCGGGTCGGCGGCCACCAGGTCCTTCAGGGTACACAGCCCCTTGAGCACGCCGTCCGCCACCACGAACACCTCGTAGACCAGGGGCAGCTCCTCGGCCCGGCGCCGCACCTCGGCCAGCGCGTCGGCGGCGGTGGCCTGGGGCTTCATCTCCACCAGCTCCGGCGTCATCAGGCCGCCCGCCGAGCGCGGCGGGTACTCCAGGAGCTCGCGCACCTCGGCGGCCTCGGGCTTCTCCATGGCCTGGAGCAGCTCGGCCCGCGTCTCGCCCGGCAGCTCGGAGAGGGCGTCGGCCGCCTCGTCGGGCGCCATCTCCTCCAGGATGTCGGCCGCCTTCTCGGGGGGCACCGCCTCCAGCAGCTCGGTGGCTACCTCGGGAGGCGCCTCCTCGAGGGCCTCGGCGGCGGTCTCCACGTCGAGGCGCTTGAACAGCACCTCGCGCCGGGCCCGATCCAGCTCCTCCAGGATCTCGGCCAGGTCGGCGGGGTGGAGCGAGGCCAGCGCCTTCTGCGTCACCTCCACCCGCACCCGTCCCGGCGCGCTCTCGATGGGCTGCACCAGCTTCCAGGAGAGGAAGCTCTCCTTGGAGAGGTAGGGCGCGCGCGGCTTGACGAGGCGCACCAGCAGGTCCACCGCCGGCTGCCACCCCAGCCGCCGCACCAGGCCCCGCAGCCCCACGTCCACGTGGGCCACCCGCAACGCGCCCTTCACCTCCAGGAAGTGGAGGTCGTTCACCCGCACCAGCTTGGCGCCGCCGATGTCCACGATCTGGCGGTCGAGGACCTCCTCGGCCAGCCGCACCCGGTCGGCCACCGGCGCCTCCGGCGGCGGCGCCGGCTGAGCCTCCGGGCGCAGGCGCACCTCACCGTTCAGGCCGGCCACCGCGCTCCAGGGAAGCTGCAGCGGCCCGCGCCGGGAGCGCACCACCAGGCTCTCCACCGGGGGATACGGCTCGCCGGTGGCGATGATCAGATCGCTCACCCTACCGAGCACGGCCCCGTCGGCGGCGACCACCTTCCTGCCGAGCAGGTCCGAGAAGAAGAGGAAGCGGAAGTTCTCGGCTTCGGGCATGGCGTCCTCACGGGGTCCGGCGCCGGCGGGCGGAAGGGGACCGCGGCGGCGTCCGTGGTGGAGGTCTCTCGCATGGGGCCGCCTGCGTGGTCCGGGTGTTGGTGCGAGCGCGGTGGACCTGGAATATGCCCCCGCCGCGCCGGGTGTCAACGCTGGGAAGGCTGGCGTCCGGTCGGATCCGCCGCGGCTCGATCGAGCCGGTGGGGGTGCGGTTCACGGCACGGAAGGAGGCGCTCCGCGTCGGTGGGCCAGTCGAAGGTCGACCGCTTCCCGCCGGGACGCAGGCGGGGACCTCGGTCTGCCCCATCGCCTGCGCCACCTTGGCGCCCAGGCGGGCCACCCCCCGCTTGGGGAACCTCGAACGTGGGATTGGCCCTCACATCACACCCACCTACATTCGCGACTCAAAGTGGTGTCGGCGACGCGTGGCCGGGAGGCGGAGTGGAGGCTCCGGTCCGAGTGGCGGCGCGGTCGAGAGGGAAGCCGGTTTCGAGGGGGAGCGGGGTGGCCATGCTGGGTCGCGGGAGCGCAGAGGAGTCGGAGCGGTCGCCCGTGCCGGAGACGTTCCGCGACGGGGGAATGCTGCGGCTGGTGGCGCTGGGCGGAGGCACCGGTCTCCCGGTGGTGCTGGCCGGCCTCGCCTCGGCGCGGGCTCCTGGCGGCCGGCCGATCCAGGTGTCCGCAGTGGTGACCACCGCCGACGACGGCGGCAGCTCCGGGGAGCTGCGCCGGCGCTACGATGTCCCGAGCCCCGGCGACATCCGCAACTGCCTGGTGGCGCTGTCGCCCGGCGCCCAGCCGCTGGCAGGGGTCTTCCAGCACCGCTTCCAGGGGGACGGCGGCCTCACCGGACACACGGTGGGGAACCTGGTCCTGACCGCGCTGGCGCAGGAGCTGGGCGACTTCTCGGCCGCGGTGGCGGCGGCGGCGCAGATGCTCCGCGCCCGGGGGCGGGTGGCCCCGGCCCACGAGGGGACGGCCGAGCTCGAGGCCCAGCTGGCGGATGGCCGCGTGGTCCGCGGCGAGAGCGCCATCGCCGCCGCCAGAGGCAAGGTGACCCGGCTCCGGCTGGCCCGGCCGGTTCCGGCCTCCCGGGCCGCGCTCGACGCCGTGGCCGCCGCCGACCTGGTGGTGTTCGGCCCCGGAAGCCTCTACTCCAGCGTCATCGCCTCCCTGCTCGGGGGCGGGATGGCCGAGGCGCTGGGGGCCTCGGGCGCCCTGCGCGTCATGGTGGTGAACCTGTTCACGCAGGCCGGCGAGACCGACGGCTACGACGCGGCCGACCACGTCCGGGCCGTGATTGGGCACGCCGGGCCGGTCGTCGACCTGGCCCTGGTCCACGAGGGGCCCCTCCCGCCGCCCCTGGTCGAGCGCTACGCCGCCGAGGGGGCCCGGCCTGTGGCCTTCGATCGCGACGCGCTCAACGACCTGGGCGTGGGCGTCCTCACCGCAGACCTGCTCGCTCCAGGGGAGCTGGCGAGGCACGACTCGCGCAAGCTGGCCCAGGTGCTGCTCGACCTCTCGCGGGCCTGCTGAGCCGCCTCCCCTTGATGTGCCGCCGCGTCTTGCAGGGCGGCGGCGCCCGGATCCGGGACACGCCTCGGGGAACGTGCCGCCGGGTGACGGCGGCGTCATACTCCGGACAGGGGCGAGCCGAAAGGGGCAGGGGCGATGGCCGCGCCAATGGCGGTGGTGACCGGCGGCAACCGGGGACTGGGGCTCGAGACCGGCCGCCAGCTGGCGCGGCGCGGGTACCGGGTGGTGCTCGCCGCCCGCCGGAAGGCGGAGGGCCGTGGCGCGGCGAGCGCGCTGTCGCGCCAGGGCCTGGCCGCGGAGGCGTGGCCCCTCGACATGGCGGACCCAGCCAGCATCGCCGCCTTCGCCGCGCGCGCCCGGGAGGAGCGCCTGGCGCTGGAGGCGCTGGTGAACAACGCCGGCGTCTACCACGAGCGCCTCGACGCCGGCACCGCCCGCGAGACGGTGGCGGTGAACTTCCTCGGCCCGCTGCGCCTCGCCGACGCGCTCTCGCCGCAGC
>DASRTO010000078.1:0-1849 GCA_035655915.1 Anaeromyxobacteraceae bacterium | reverse complement strand
GGCGTCTGGCGCGCCGGCTGCGGCGGCTTGGGCGGCGCCTCCTCCTCCTCCTGCTCCGAGGCCAGGGGACGCTCCGGCGGCACCGGCGGCGGCGCGAGCGGCGGCCCAGGGTATCCGATGGCGAGCCAGGCCTCGGGCGAGGCGTAGTAGGCGGCGTAGACGAGCTTCTTCAGGACCCGGAAGCCGGAGCGCCGCAGCGTGACCCGGCTGTGGGCCCAGCCGCGCAGCCGATCCTCCTGCTCCCAGGGGGAGCAGGAGGTGAAGGGGCGCAACTGCCCCTCGAAGACGAAGCCGGCCAGGGCGCCCTCGAAGAGGTTGAGGAGCCGGTGGATCTCCTTCTGCGCAGCCGGGTGCAGGCCGGCCACCACCGCGTCGACCTTGCGCGGCACGCCCACCTCCAGCGGCCGCGGGAAGCCGACGCGCTCGGGCACCAGCCGGTTGGCCACCGCCAGGACCACCGTGGCCTCCTCGGGCGAGAGCACCTGGAGCGGCCCCAGCCCGGTCACCACGCGGGTGCGGCGCGTCGCCAGGAACACGCCTCCGCCCAGGGCCAGGAGCAGGCCGCCCACGAGCCCCTTCCTGAGGAAGTCGCGGCGCCCTTCCTTCTCGCCCGGCAGGAGGACGCGCTGGTAGCGCCGGCGCCTCGCCATGGGTTCGGAAGACTACCGCAAGACCTATCCCGCGGCCATGTGACAGCGGGGCGCGGCGCCTCGGGGCTGGGATCCTGACCCAGGGTCAGGAAGCGGGCCTCCCGCCGGCCCTTCCCGGGCCGGGTGTGCGCCTCCGGCGGCATCCCACAAGGCTGCGAATTGTGGCCCGTCCGCGACCGGCCGGGTGCCACCCCCTTGGAGGGAGGTCGTTCCCTGGCCATGGCGCGGCAGTTGCGTATGCTGGCAGTGAGCGAGAATGATCCAGGGCGAGCGAGGGGCATGAGCGAGCGCGACAGGCGAGCCCACCCGCGGTTCCCGCTGGTCCTGGCGGTGGAGTACCCCGACTCGGCGCAGCGCATCCGCGACCAGACCGAGAACCTGTCGGCCGGCGGCCTCTTCATCCGCACCGAGCGGCATTTCACGGTCGGCGACCGGGTGACGCTCCTGGTCTCCTTCCCCGACGGCCCCGACCCGGTGGAGCTGCAGGTCCAGGTGAAGCGGGTCCGGCCTGCCGAGGGCGCCCAGCCGGGCGGGGTGGCGGTGTGGATCCCGCCCGACCGCCAGGAGGATCGGCGCCTTCTGGAGCAGCTCACCCGCACCGCGGCGATGGCCGCCGACGCCAGGCGCGGCGGCTCGCGCGTCCTGCTGGTGGAGGACAACTCGCTGGTGGCGGCCATGTACACCTCGGCGCTGCGCCGCCTCTCCAACAGCGAGGGCTTCCCGGGCATCTCGGTGGAGGTGGCCCGCGACGGCCACGAGGCCTTCGCGCGCCTCCTGGCTTCCCCGCCCATCGACCTGGTGGTGACCGACATCTACATGCCGGTGATGAGCGGCTTCGCGCTGGTGGAGAAGATCCGCGCCGAGGAGCGCCTGCGCGCCCTCCCCATCGTGGTGATCAGCTCGGGCGCCCTCGAGGAACGGGAGCGCCTGGCCCGCATGGGCGTCAACTTCCTGTTGCAGAAGCCGGTGAAGTACCAGGACATCGTGGCGGCAGTGCGGCAGCTCCTTTCCGCCGGGGCCCAGCCCGGCGCACCCGCGCTGGTGGCCTCCGGGCCCCAGGCGGCGCCGGTGGCGGACCAGACGGGGACCCCGATGGAGAAGCCGCTTGACACCTCGGGTGGGAAGGCGCACCGTCCCGAGTAGGCGCTGACCGGCCTCAAGCCGGTCCCGGGAAGGCAGCAGGTTCCCGGAGCGAACGG
>DASRTO010000077.1:0-2541 GCA_035655915.1 Anaeromyxobacteraceae bacterium | reverse complement strand
TCCTTGAAGGCGATGACCAGCTTGAAGCCGCGGGCGCCGCTCAGGCTGGCGGGCGAGCTCTCCAGCACCCGCACGCCGCTGATCCCCTCGCCGGAGCTGAGCTCGCCGGAGAGGAGGTCGGAGATCTCCGAGGGCTCCATCCCGGCGCGGGGGGCGCGCTTGGAGTTCTTGAGCGGCTTGCCCAGCTCGTGACGGGCCACCTGGATGCGCTGCAGGTTGAGCCCGTCGCGGGTGATGAGCAGGGTCTCGTCCACGTTGACCCGCATCCAGCCGGTGGGGAGCTGGATGCGGTACTGGTCGTCGGACGACTGGAAGTCGCGCTCGGCCTGCACCCAGGGAGCCGACGGCATGCACCCGGCGAGGAGCACGGCGGCGGCGATGGCGAGGTTTCTCATGGCGTCCCCTCAGCGCCCGCAGCGGGCGAGGTAGTCCTTCACGTGGCCGCGGTCGGCGGCGGCGGGCTCCAGTTCCAGATACCGCGCCAGGGCGGGACGGGCCCCCTTCTTGTCCCCCTTCTTGAAGAGGGCCAGTCCCAGGCCGCGCCAGGCCGGCGCGAGCCTGGGGTCAAGGGCCACGGCGCGGCGGTAGTGGCCCACCGCCTCGTCCAGGGCGGCCGGGTCGTCGCGCTGGCGGGCCGCCTCGCCCAGGACGGCGTGGGCCGGGGCGAATTTCGGGTCCACCGCTAGCACCCGCTGGGCGTCGCGGCGGGCGGCGTCGAGGCGGCCGGCGGCCACGTCGAGCCGGCCATTGGCGATCACCGCCTTGAGCGTCTTCTGCCGGAAGACCTCGGCGTTGCGGACGCCGCCGCTCCGGCCGCGGTAGGCGCCGGCCAGGAGCTCCTGGTAGCTCTCGATGCGCTCCTCGAGGCGAGGGTGGCTGGAGAAGAAGAAGCCCCCCTCGTCCTCCTCCTTCTCCTCCCGGGTCCACTCCAGCAGGTGCTGGAAGAGCCTGGGGGAGTCGGAGACGTCGTAGCCGGCGGCGGCGGTGAGCTCCATGCCCACCCGGTCGGCCTCGCGCTCCAGGTCGCGGCCGTGGCCGCTCACGGCGGCGCCGGCGGCCAAGGCCCCGAGCGGCGCCGCCAGGCCCAGGGTGGCGGCGTTGATTCCCGCCATGGCCGCGCCCCAGTTTGTGGCGCTGGCCAGCTCGCGGGCGGCGTGGCGATGCGTGGCGTGGGTCATCTCGTGGCCGAGGAGGGTGGCTAGCTCCGCCTCGCTGTCCATGCGGGCCAGGATGCCGGTGTGGAGGTAGACGGCGCCGTTGGGGAGGCAGAAGGCGTTGGGGCGGAAGTTCTTGAGCACCTTGATGTGGAAGGGGACCGCCTTCCAGGCCGCCTGCGGCTCGAGCTTCCTCGCCACCGAGGTGAGGTAGGCCTCGAGCGCCGAATCGTCGAGGACGTCGCCGCCGTCGTCGAGGCGCTCCTGCTCCACGGCCGCCTCCTTCCACATGGCCCGCTCCTCGTCCTCCAGGCGGAACTGGGGGGAGGTGACCGGCGGCAGGCTGGTGGTGGCGCAGCCGGCGAGGAGGAGCGCCAGGGCGCCCCCGGCGAAGGCCGGGACCGGTGGGTGGGGGCTCATGACCCGCGCGGCTCCAGGCGGTCCAGGATGCGCCGCACGAAGCCGTCGGCGCTCTGCGGGTCGCGCAGGTCGAAGGCGCCGCGGGCCATCTCCACGTCGAACCAGAGCACCTTGCCGTTCCGGTCGATGAGGGCCACGTTGAGGAAGGAGTCGCCGCCGGTCGAGCCGGTGCCGAAGACCGCGTTGAGCGCGTTCACCACGCTGCGGCCGCCGCTCGAGATCTCGTCGTAGCCGTAGGCCAGGACCAGCAGGTCCACCCCCGCCCGTTCGACGATGCGCTGCACCGGCCCCACCGAGTAGTCGAAGTGCTCGTACTTCTCGGGGAACACCGGGTAGACGTAGGTGGCGCCGACGATGGAGGGGCCGACGTCGCCGTAGAGGAGGCGCATCTCCTCGAGCTCGTCCCGGACCGCCCCCGCCGGCTCGACCATCTTCACCTTCCAGCCCTTCTGGGCGAGCGCGCGCTGGAGCGACTCGGTCACCGCCTTGCGCCCCTGGCTGCTCCACTCGTCCTTCAAGACCGTCTGCCCGCCGGCGGTGAGCTCGTAGACCCTGACCACTGGCGAAACCAGGCCGACGGTGCGGGCCGCGCTGGCGGTCTTCACGAACTCGGGCCGGGCCCGGTAGTGCGTGCCTTGGAAGCACGCCGACGCCGCCAGCGCCAGCACCAGGGTCGGCGCGAGGCCGGTCGGAACGAGTCGTCTCATGAGCGCCCTCCCGCAGAGCCCGTGGCCCCGCGCGGCCTTCACCTCGGCCGCATGCGACGCTCAGTATACCCGGCAGGGTCGGGTCGTCGAAAAGTCGGCGCCGGACCTACCTCGGAGCAGGTGCGCGCCTCACCGGCGCTTCGTGGCCATGCCCGCACGCATGGATCCGGCGACGTTGCCGCCGGCGGACCCACGAGGGCCCGCCCTGCGCGCTGTAGGGCGGGGGCTCGCCCCCCGCCGAGGCTCAACGCGGGTGATCG
>DASRTO010000076.1:0-3196 GCA_035655915.1 Anaeromyxobacteraceae bacterium | reverse complement strand
CTCGACCCGGCTCGCTACGCCGGCCTGGCCGAGGGCGACGCCCACGTGATCCGCAACGCCGGCGGCCGCGCCTCGGACGACGCCGTCCGCTCGCTGGTCATCTCCCACAAGCTCCTCGGCACCGACGAGTGGTTCGTGGTCCACCACACCGACTGTGGCATGCAGACCTTCACCGGCGAGGTGATGCGGGGTCTGCTCGAGAAGAGCCTCGACACCGCCGCCCTGGACGACGGGACCTGGCGCGACGTCGGTCGCGGCCCCGGCTCGGTGGAGGGCGAGTTCGTCGACTGGCTCACCATCGACGATCTCGAAGGGAGCGTGGTGCGGGACGTCCGGCGCCTGCGCCAGCACCCGCTGGTGCCGCGATCCATCCCCATCCACGGCTACGTCTACGACGTGCGGACGGGCCGCCTCGTCGAGGTGCCGGCCGCCACCGAGGCCGGGAAGGCCGCCTGAGACGGCCGCGCCAGCCGCCTTCGGCCTGCGACCGGCGCCTACATTCACGGCAGGTGGCTGGATCTCGCGGACCCTCGCGAGCGGCGCTACACTCGAAGGCGTGCGGCTCATCCTCGACCCGCGCCGCTCGCCCCGAGTTCCGGTCCGCTTGCGCGTGCAGGTCCAGCATGCCAGCGGGGAATGGCAGGCGGAGACCGAGGATGTCGGCCCGGGCGGATGCCTCCTCGTCACTCCCCGGCCCCTCGACCCCGGCGCCTGGCTGCGGCTGGCCATCGACGGCGGGAGGTTGCCGGAACGGCTCAGGGTGGCGGGCCGGGTTGCCTGGTCGTCGCGCCTCGAGCCCTACCGGGCGGGCGTCGCCTTCGTCCCCATGCAGGAGCAGGGCGGAGAGGATCCGGCCGCCTGGTTCCGTCGGCTGGTCCAGGCGACCCCGGGTATGGTCCCGCTCCTGCGCCACGTGCCGGACCGGCTGACCCTGGATACCCCGCTCTTCCTCCTGCCGCCGCCCCGCTTCATCGTGGACTTCACGCCCGGGGAGCTGGCGGTGGTGGGCCGGGTGCACAACGGCATGACCGTCGAGGAGCTGCTCGCCCGCATCGGGAGAGAGAACCGGAACGAGGGCCGGATGGTCTTCGCCCTGCTGGCGCGCCGCGCGCTGACGCTTTCGCCGCACGAGGCCGGCGATCCGGCCGAGTGGCGGCCGCTGCTGGAGCAGGCAGGGGTCCCTTGGGACTCCGAGGCGCCGGCCGACGAGCCCGAGGCTGCCTTCCCGCTGGAGGCGCTGGCCCTCGAGCCGGAGGCGCCGGCGGCTCAGGCGCCACCGCAGGATCCGCCCTGGCCGTCGCCGGCCCCCTCGCCCGGGATCGAGCCGCTCGCAGCCGCCGCCAACCCGCCGGCGGCCGCCGCGCCCGCGGGTCGCAGTCCCGCGGCTCAGGCACTCTTCGAGCGCGCGATGGCGGCCGTGGAGGTGGGCGACATCCGGGGCGGTATCGCCCTCTTGCGCCAGGCCCTGGCGGCCTCGCCGCGCGACCCGGAGATCGCCGCTGCCCTCGGAGCGCTGGCCTTCAGGGACCGCCAGGCCCCGCAGGAGTGAGCGCGGCTGCGCCGGTCCCCCGGCTCACCCGCTCGCCTCGACCCGGTTGCGCAGGAGCCCCAGGCCCTCGATCTCCGTCTCCAGCACGTCGCCGGGCTTCATGAACTCGGGCGGGGTGCGCCCGAAGCCCACGCCGGAGGGGGTACCGGTGGAGATGACGTCGCCGGGCTCCAGCGTCAGGCCGAGCGACAGCTCGGCGATGAGGCGCGGGATCTTGAAGAAGAGGTGGCGGGTGCTGGAGTCCTGCTTCACGACGCCGTTCACCCGGCTGGTGACCCGCAGGTCGGAGGGATCGACCTCGTCGGCAGTGGCGATCCACGGCCCCATGGGACAGAAGCCGTCGAGGCTCTTCCCCTTGTGCCACTGCCCGCCGTGCTGCTTCTGGAGGTCGCGCGCCGAGACGTCGTTCACCACCGTGTAGCCGAAGACGTGGCGCATGGCCTCGGCCTCGGAGAGGTTCTTGCCGGGGGCGCCGATGACCACCCCCAGCTCCGCCTCCCAGTCCACCTGCTGCGACACCCGGGGGTCGTAGGGGATGGGGTCGAAGGGGCCGGAGACGGCGCTCGTGGCCTTGCTGAAGAAGACCGGGTGATCGGGCAGGTCCACCTTGGTCTGGCGCCAGGCCTCGCCCTCCTTGAAGTGCTCCAGGTAGTTCCAGCCCACGCAGAAGACGTTCTTGCGCGGGCGGACCGGCGCCCGCAGGCGCACCGACTCCGGCGCCAGCGGGGCGGTCCGCGGCGAGGCGGCCAGCTCCCGCACCGCGCCCAGGGCGCGATCGCCGGCGGCGATGAGCGAGAGCATGTCGCCCGGTTCGAAGGGGAGGGCGGCGCCGCGGCGGCGCGCCTCCTCGCCGAGGTCCAGGATCCCGCCGGCGGGGAGCAGGAGCCCCAGGCGCGGCGCGTCGCCGGGTCGGGGGGCGAAGGTGAGCAGGCGCACGGGGCCTCCGGTCGGTCTCGAAGAGGGGACGGGATTCTCGTCGGAAGGGGTCCCGGCCGCCAGGGCCCGGGAGGGATGGCCCGGGCGCGACGGCTCCCGGCGCCGTCAGGCCGCGGCCGGCCGCGGCCGGCGCCGCCCCACCCGCCGCGCCGGCGAGCCGGCCCAGATCTCGTCCGGGCCGACGGTGGTGCCCTTCATGAGCACCGCGCCGGCGGCGATGACGGCGCGGTCGCCGATGGTGCAGCCGGGGAGGATCACCGCCATGAGCCCCACGGTGACGCCGCGGCCGATGCGGGTGGGCGCGGTCACGAGCCGCCCGGCCTCGGCCGAGTGGCACACCAGGGTGACGTCTCCGCCGATGACGCTGTCGTCCCCCACCTGCAGCAGGTTCTGGTCGGCCACCACCGCGGTGTTGAACTGCACCCGCTTCCCGACCCGCATGCCCATGAGCCGGTGGTAGAGGGGCAGGAACGGGGTCACCCGGATCCAGTTCACGAAGCTGAAGCGCAGCATGAGGGTGAGGGCGTTGAAGCTGGCCCAGCGCCAGGCGCCGAAGGAGAGGTAGGGGAAGCGCCCCACCGGCGTCCCCACCGCGAAGGTGAGCCAGCGCACCACCGGGATGACCACCAGGAGGGAGAGCCCGAAGACGAAGTAGCCGGCGGTGCCGGCCACCGAGAGGACCAGGAGCCGCGCCGCCCCCTGCAGCGGCAG
>DASRTO010000075.1:0-1505 GCA_035655915.1 Anaeromyxobacteraceae bacterium | reverse complement strand
GGGCGACGATATGGCTCCCCAGCGTGGACTCGAACCACGGACCCGGTGATTAACAGTCACCTGCTCTGCCAACTGAGCTACTGGGGAATGGCAGGGGCGGCAATCTAGAGGCTGGCGGCGCGGATGTCAACGACGGCGGGCATTTCCGCGCCTCCGCCGGCTCGGAGCGCCGTGTCGGGGAAGGTGAGCGCGGGGCGCGGCGGCGGAACCCGCCCGGGGTCGGGGGGCCTGACGGCGGTTGGCGGCGGGAGGCTATACTCGCGCCGTGGTCCACGAGGAGGTCGCGGCCTTGGCGCCGTGACGGACATGGACAAGGCCGAGAGCCCCGCCCGCGCCCGCTTTGCCGCCCTGGTACAGGGGGCCGAGATCCCGCTCGCCGAGGCGGCGCTGGCGGTAGCGGAGGAGGAGTACCCGGGACTCGACAGCGGCGCCTACCTCGCCCAGCTCGACCGGCTGGGCCAGCGGGTGGGGCGCCACCTCGGCCCGTCCTCGCCGCCGCGGGCGGTGCTCGACGCCATGAAGGTGGTGATCTTCCGAGAGGAGGGGTTCCGCGGCAACGAGGCCGACTACTACGACCCCCGCAACTCATTCCTCAACGAGGTGCTGGACCGGCGCCTGGGCATCCCCATCACCCTCTCCATCCTCTACGTGGAGGTGGCGCGCCGGGTGGGGCTGGGGCTGCTGGGGGTGGGCTTTCCCGGCCACTTCCTGGTGAAGAGCCCCGCGGTGGGGCCGACGCCCGACCTGTTCATCGACCCCTTCAACGGCGGCGACGTGCTGGCCGACACCGAGTGCGTGGCCCGCTTCCAGGCGGTGCTGAAGGGCCGCGAGTTCGACCCGAGCTTCCTGGACGCGGTGGACACCCGCCACATCCTGCTGCGCATGCTCCATAACTTGAAGAAGATCTACGTGGAGAAGGCCGACGACGTGCGGGCGCTGTGGGTCATCGACCGGCTGCTGCTGGTGCAGCCGGGCAGCCTGGAGGAACGGCGCGACCGCGGGCTCATCTCGGCGAGGCTCGGCGGCACCAAGGCGGCGGTGAAGGACCTGGAGGCCTACCTGGAGGGGGCGCCGCAGGCCTCCGACGCCAAGGAGGTGGCCTCCCTGCTGCACGAGTTGAAGACCCGGACGAGCTGGCTGAACTAGCGGCGTCCCGGCGGGAGAGTCTCCTCACCACCGGCCCCGACGCCTGCCGTCGGGGTGGGGTGCACGCCCGGCGCACAAAGAACAGCGCCCCCGGCATTGCCGGGGGCGCTCCATGCATTTCCGAGTGGTGCGTTCCTGGACTGGTTTCCGCTGAGCCGCGCTCCTGCATGACACTGCCCGCACACCTGGCGTTCGGCAGGAGAAGCCTCATGGCGGAGGGAAGTCTGCCCCCGACCGGGTCGGCTTTCAACCCGGGATCGGGGGTGGCCGGTACGCGCCGGCCTCCAGCGCCCTCACCCGGAGCCGCTCCACCGGTCGGCCGTTGACGAGGTGGCTCTCGACGATCTCGGGCACGTCGG
>DASRTO010000074.1:0-7339 GCA_035655915.1 Anaeromyxobacteraceae bacterium | reverse complement strand
TTGATACAACCGCGGAGTACGCACCGTTGTCGGTGCCGACGGTCACGCGGACGCGGTAGCAGTACTTCGATCCGGTGGTGATGGTCGCGTCGGTGTAGGACTGGGCCGTCAAACCCGAGGCCAGGGTCGTGAACGTGCTCGTGGCAGGGCACGATACCCCAGGGGCGACGGCGGCCGAGCGCTGGACCGAGTAGGTCGGCGTCCCGCCGCAGGCCGCGTTGGCCCAGGTCAGGTTGACGTTGTTCCCCGCTACCTCGATGGCATGCAGGCCCGTCGTCTGCCCCGCCAGCGTGCCCGGGGCCACGGTCGCGGTGACGTTCAGCGTCAGGGGGTGACCCTGCTGGTCGCTCACCGTCCCGTCCATCGTGTAGCTGGTGGTGGTGGTCGCGCTGCCCTCGAGGACCGCCACCGCGTTCCACGTGTCGTTGAAGTTGTCGGTCTTGAACATGACCACCGACCCGCCCAGATCGGGGCTGGGCGAGGATGGGAAGTAGCAGCTAAACCAGCTCTGCCCGACGGGCGTCGGGGTGGCGGTGAGCCACTCCGTCCCGCCGGCGCCGGTGAGCGCCGGAAGGCAGCTACCCGCCGGGGCCTGCTCGATGCTGGGCCCGCTCAGGAGCTTGTTGGCCGTGACGAAGATCGCGTACTGGTCGGCCAGGATGCTCCCGGCCGGCGCCGTGATCGGCGCAGTCGTGTCGGGGTGGCAGGTGGAGGGGATGTCGAGGATCTCCCACCGGGAAGAGGTCGAGTTGAACGCCCCCTCCGTGAAGCTCGCACCGTCCGGGTTCCCGTCCGTGGCGAACACGGCGGCGATGGATGGCGTCCCCGTGTTCTCCCCCTGGTACGGGTCACATGCGGTGGCAGCGAGGGCCAGCGCCAGGACTGCCACGATCAGCCGATTCCAGTTCCTCATGTGCGATTCCTCCCTGGTGGCGCGGGCTAGAAGCTCAGCGACAGGTTGAGGCGCATGGTGAAGGGCGTCTGATAGGCCGCCGCGGTGCGCTGCGCCTTGCCCCAGTTCGGGTTGACCGTCGCCGGGCGCCCGTCCACGGTCTTGAGGTAGGGAATGTCCGGGCAGTCTGCCTGCAGCGCGGTGGCGGGGTTGGACTTGCTGGTGGAGTCCTTGTTCTTGCACTGCGCGTTCGGGATGGGCGTGACGGTGTCGAAGGTGTAGTCCTCGTCCTGGAGCAGCACCGTCTGGCTGTTCAGCACGTTGAAGAAGTCGATCCCGAACCTGACGGCGTAGGGCGCGGAGAATTTCCATTCCACGCCGGCGCCCAGGTCGATCTGGTTGAAGAACGGCGTCCGTCCGCCCATGCCGCGCGGAATGATGAAGGCCTGGCTGGCGCCGTAGACCGGGTGGGCGCCCAGGGCGTTGACTGGCGTACCGGATTGGCCGCGGTAGGCACCGCTGGCGCGCAGGTTGAGCTCGGGCGACAGGGTCCAGGTGTACGCGCCGAAGAGCTTCAACTGGTGGGTGATGTCCTGCGGCAGGAAGCCGTACTTGTTGGCCATCAGGGAGGCGAGGTCGTACTCCGCGGTGATGCCCGGGTCGAGCTGGTTGTCCTCGGGGCGGAACGGGCCCGAGTAGTTGCCGCGCAGGTACGAGTAGGTGTAGCTCGCCTGGGCCAGCCACTGGCGCGAGAAGGCCTTGGTCATCTTGACCGTGACCCCGTCATAGGAGCGCTTGGGGCTCGGGAACTGGATGTTGATGGACCGGCCGCTGGCCGGATCGGTGGTGGTGACGAACTTGGAGTTCCCGGCGAAGGTGCCGTCGGGGAGGTAGATGTTGCGGTCCACGCCCGGGTTGCCGATGTAGTAGTTGTTGCCGTCGTCCGAGGACATGTCCTCGATGACGTTTCCCTGACGGCGGGCGTCCCAGACGAGGCCCACCGACAGATCCTGGAGCACCTCGTACTCCACGGCCGCGCCGTACTCGTCGACGTACTGCCCCTGGACCTTGGGATCCACGGGGGTATAGGGGCTTCCGGTGTTTCGGAAGCCATAGCTGGTCACCAGCGAGCAGGCCGTGTAGCTCACGTTCCTGGTATCGAACGAGCCCGCCCCGCCATTGGCGAGGCTGGCAGGCCAACTGGGGCAGGTGTCGGCGTAGACGCGCCAGACGAGCTGCTGCTCGTTGCCGAAGGCGCGCTCGCCCATGCGGAGCGGGAAGGCGAAGTAGTAGCGGCCCCAGGAGCCGGACAGCTTGCCTCGGCCGGCCCCGGTGAAGTCCCAGATGGCGGAGATCCGCGGCTGCCAGTTGTCCGTGATGTTGAAGCCGTTGGGGAGGCCCTGGGCGTTGCTGGTCAGGTTCTGCGAGTGCTGCGTCTCCAGGCGAACGCCGGCGTTGAGCGTGACGCCGGTGTCCTGGATGGTCCAGCTGTCCTGCAGGAAGTAGGCGAAGCTGTCGCTCTGCGACTCGTTGTTGAAGCTGTAGCTCGGGGTGACGTTGGCCGGGTCGGTCGTGCCATTGACGGTGGTATGCCCGTAGCCGCGGAAGGCCTGGATCTGGAACTGGTGGGTGGCATCCGGAACGGCCCGGTAGTACCACCCGCCGGAGTTGAACTGCTCCACGGTGTAGCCCGTCCGCTCGAGGTCCACGCCGCCCTTCACGTTGTGGAAGCCCAGCCCCGAGAAGAGGTACGAGAGCGTGAGCTTCCCGCTGAGCCGATCGGTCTTCCGGGTATAGAGGCCACCCGGACCGCCGGTGTTGTACCCGAACACCGGGCACGCATTCACCGACGTGCAGCCCGGGGCCGGCTCGAAGTCGGTGACGATCCTGGTGTCGAGCCACTCCATGCGAGGCGTGTCCGCGCCCCCACCCCCCGGTCCGGGCGTCCGCTCCTGGTTCTGCATGTAGTACCCGGCCATGGCCTCGAGCAGCAGCTTCTTCTCCAGGAACTTGGCGTCGTACTTGGCCTGGACCGAGAAGACCGGCTCGCTGTAGTCGAAGAACCAGGTGGTCGGCGCGCCGTTCATGGGGCCGGTGTAGAAGTTGGTCGAAAGGTTCGACCGCTCGCTGGTGCTGCCCCAGGCCGAGGCGGTGATGCTGTGGTTCTCGCTCGCGAGGAAGGTCAGCTTGCCGACGTACTGGTACTGGGTGCGGTCCGTCGAGAACTTGGTCTCGGTCCCGGGGATGGTGCTCTGGACGAAGGTCCCATCCGCGTTCTGGATCGGGTTGCCGCCGGAGTCGAGGGAGTTCATGCGCAGGTAGCGCTGGTAGGCGGTCTTGGTGTAGACGGGCGCGAACCCCGCGTAGAACCACAGCTTGTCCTTCATGATGGGCCCGCCGATGCCGAAGCCCACGTCGTAGTCCACCGAGCCGTCCTTGGGCGTGATCTTGTAGGCGATGGCCTCGCCGGAGCCGCCCACGGCCTTGCCGTCGGGCTGGATCCAGCTGCGGGGCGTCAGGGTGCCCCACACCTCGCCGTGGAACTCGTTCGAACCGCCCTTGAGGACCACGTTGAAGACACCACCGGTGGCCCGGCCGTACTCGGCGCCGAAGTTGCCGCTCTTGACGTCGATCTCCTCGTAGAAGTTCGCGACCAGGGAGGCCGGTGCGTTGGCCGCGCCGGCGGCGACGGTGCGGGTTCCGAAGACCGGGTCACCCACGTTCTGACCGTCGATGACGTACAGGTTCTCGGGCGACTGGGAGCCGGCGAAGGAGATGCCGTAGAAGTCGCCTGTGGCGGCGGGGGCCACCAGGGAGATGTTCTCGTAGCCACGCCCCACCGGCACGTTGGCGATGAAGTCCTTGGACACCACCTGGCCGGACTCGGCGCTGCCCACGTTGATGACCGGCGCCATGCCGGTGCGAACCACCTGCTCCTCGAGCTGGACCGCCTCGGGGGTGGCGGTGATGTTGGCCCGAAGGGTCTTGTCGGAGCTGAGCCTGATGTCGGTGCGCTCGGCCGGCTTGTAGCCCTGGAACTGCACCACGAGCTTGTACTCGCCCGGCGGGAGCAGGGGGAGCCGGTAGTTGCCCGACTCGTCGGTGATCGCCGTCTGTTCGCCCGGCAGGTTGGGGCTGGTGGCCACGACCAGCGCGCCGGCGACGGGCTTGCCCGTCGAGGCGTCGGTCACCACGCCGACGATGGTTCCGGTGGTCTGTGCGGAGGCGACGCCCGAGAGCGCGAGCGCGATCGGGACCAGCCGCAGGAGGCGCAGCACCTTCTTCCTCATGACTTCCTCCCTGGAGAGAGACGACGATGAATCAGCCAGTAGGTGAAGTTCAGGTGACGCTATGGGCCGCTGCCGGATTCGGCTATGAGTTCCCGGTCTTCAACCACCGCTAGTGGGGAATGTCAAGACGCGGGCGCTTGTTCTCCCACCGGCGTGTTGCGTCCCTTGGCGGCCTCTCGCGCCAGCCTCCGCGCTCCTGATTCTCGAATCGGCTCGGAAATCACCCTTTTGCGGGAGAGGGGGGCGCTCCGCCTCTCCTGGCCTTTCTCCTGGCGGCTCCGACCTGCCCCGATGGGGGTGGCCGGGGAGAAGGCGGTCGAGGCGCGCGGCGAGGAACCCGGCCTGCGGGGCCGTGGGAGAGCCTGTTGACAAGGCGCGGCACCCCGGCTAGACACCCGCCCACGCTTCCTGGCCGGAAGCTTCCCCCGCCAGCGGCGACGAGCCCGAATCCGTGTTCGACGAGGTCACGAAGGTTGAAGGTGGCAAGCGCGCCGCCCGGAAGGGTGCGTACATCTTCGGCTCGACGATCTTCCAGATCGTGTTCGTGGTTGCCCTCGTCGTCCTGGGCGAGCGCATCCGGTCGGCGGCCAAGGCCGAGGCCGCGGTCGAGGTGAAGTTCATCCGCGCCGCGCCGCCTCCTCCGCCGCCTCCTCCTCCGGCGCCCAGGAAGAAGGTCGAGCAGAAGACCAAGACCGAGGCGCCCAAGCCGGTGATGCCGCCGGCGGCGATGATCCAGCCCAAGGAGATCGCCGAGGAGATGAAGCGGCCCGACCCCAACGAGCCGCCGGAGCCGGAGCCGGAGGCCGAGGGGGGCGCCGAGGGCGGCGCGGGCGTGGTGGGCGGGGTGGCCGGAGCCGGCAGGTTCGAGGAGGCGCCGCGCTACATGACCGCCGGGTTCCGCGCCCCGAGGGAGAGGGATCGCGGCTGCCTGGCCCGCTCCATGCGCGTGCCCCGCGAGCTGGCCGGCTTCGTGTCCGGCCCCATCACCGTCAAGTTCGCGGTCCGCCGGGACGGCAGCATCGGCCAGCTGCAGATCATGAGCCAGGTCCCAGATCCGCGCATCGGCGACGCCATCCGCCAGGCTCTCCAGAGCTGTGAGTGGGTCGCCGGTGCCGACGCCCAGGGGAACCCCACCAGCATCTGGGTCATCCAGCCCATTCGTTTCGCGGGCGGCTAGGTCCGCCCGGCTTCACCGCACCGCGCACGCGCCAACCACGGCGACGGCGCCGCACCCGAGGAGAGTTCGATGGCCATTTCCGTTCTCGACGCGCTCTCGCGGCTGGCCCTCCAGGCCGAGCCGACGATGAGCTTCGACCTCATTTCCATGTGGCACCAGATGGGCCCCTTCGCCCGCTTCATCGCCATCGTGCTGGCGGTGATGAGCATCTACTCGCTCGGGGTGATGGGGGAGCGGCTGGTCACCTACTCCAAGGCCACCAAGGCCTCGCGAAAGTACGCCGAGCAGCTGCGCGAGCTGCTCCCCGCCGGCAAGCTGGGCGAGGCGGTGGAGCTGTCCAGGACGCTCTCCAAGGGTCACCTCTCCAAGGTGCTGGGATTGGCCATCGAGGAGTACCAGCGCAGCGTCTCGGCGCTCCACTCGCGCGGCCCCCGCGACGTGGGCGAGTTCGACATCATCGCCGCCGTCAACCGCGCCGTGGATCGCAGCTCGCTCCGCACCGTGGCCGACCTGCGCCGCGGCCTGGGCGCCCTGGCCACGGTGGGCTCCACCGCCCCCTTCGTCGGCCTGCTCGGCACGGTGGCCGGCATCATCACCGCCTTCCAGGCCATGGCGGCCACCGGGTCGGGCGGCCTGGGCTCGGTCTCGGCCGGCATCGCCGAAGCCCTGGTCACCACCGCCTTCGGCCTTCTGGTGGCCATCCCCGCGGTGATGATGTTCAACTACTTCACCAACCGGGTCGAGGACATGCAGGTGGACCTCACCGACTCGGCCAACGAGCTCCTCGACTTCTTCATGAAGGAGGGGCGGCCCGAGTCGCCCAAGGTGAACATCAAGGCGTAGCCCGGCTGGCGGCGCGGGAGAGCACCCATGGCGATGGACTTCGGCAGCAAGGGGGTCAAGAGCGACATCAACGTGACGCCGCTCGTCGACGTGGTGCTGGTGCTGCTCATCATCTTCATGGTGATCACCCCCCTGCTGCAGCGGGGCAAGGCGGTGACCCTGCCCGAGGCCAAGCTGGTCTCCGAGCTCAAGGCCGGCGGCGACCCCATCATCCTCTCCCTCACCCGCGACAAGAAGATCTGGATCGACAAGGCCGAGGTGAAGGATCGGGCCGACCTGGCGGCGGCGCTGCAGGATCACATGACGCTCTTGCCCGGGGCGCCCATCATGTTCAAGGGCGACCGCGACGTGCCCTACAAGGCCGTCCGCGAGGTGATGCTGGAGGTCTCCAAGACCCGGGTGATGGGCGTCTCGCTGGCGGCCACCGAGCTGAAGGAGAGGCCCTAGCCATGGCGATGCAGCTCGGGAGCAAGCGGCCCCTCAACGACATCAACGTCACTCCGCTCATCGACGTGGTGCTGGTGCTGCTCATCATCTTCATGGTGCTCACCCCGCTGGCCGAGAAGCAGATGTTCCTGCGGGTGCCGGAGTTCGAGCCTCCCGACCAGATCGTCCCCCCGGCGGCGGTCCCGCCCGACCAGACGGTGCTCACCGTCCTCAGGAACGGGCGGGTCCTCCTCAACCGGCAGGAGATGTCGGTCCAGGAGGCGATGGACCGCATCCGCCCGGCCTACGAGGGGCGCGTGTCCAAGGTGCTCTTCTTCAACGCCGACGACGAGGCCAGCTACGCCACGGCCATGTCGGTGCTGGACGAGGCCCACAAGGCAGGCGTCAACACCATCGGCATGATGACCGACCCGCCCATCGTCCAGGCCGAGGGCGCGCCGCCGGGCGAGGCGCCGCCGGCTCCGCAATAAAGCGGGGAGCGCAGGCCCAGCCGGATGAGGCTGGGCCGGAGCGACCGGGGGGTCCGGGGGGGCTTCATCCCCCCGGTAACTTCATCCCCCCGGTAAGACGACGTCATGCCGGCTCGAGCCGCGCCAGGAAGGCCGTGAGCTCCGGCGGCAGCGGGCTCTCAACGCTGGCGCGCCCTCCCTCGGGCCGCTCGAAGGCCAGCCCGCTGGCGTGGAGGAAGTG
>DASRTO010000073.1:0-7734 GCA_035655915.1 Anaeromyxobacteraceae bacterium | reverse complement strand
TCGTCGGCGTAGTCCGGGTAGGCCTGGAAGACGGTGCGGATCTTCGCCTTGGGCTGCTTGGCGAAGACCTGCACGTTGCCGAGGGGGAAGACGAGCGGCAGTCCGGCCTCGGCCACCAGGTCCTTGTTGGCGTTCAGCACCGCCGTGCCCACCGTGCCGATGACCGCGAAGACCTGGTCCTTCATCTCGTTCATGTTGGCGACGGCGCGCCCCGGGTTGTAGCCGTCGTCCTTGAGGACGATCTTGAGCTTGCGGCCGTGGACGCCGCCCTGGTCGTTCACGTACCTGGCGTAGGCCTCGGAGGCGAGCGCGATGGTCCCCCAGGCCGCCGCCGGACCCGAGAGCGGGCCGGTGATGCCGATGGTGATCTCGGTGTCGGTGACGCCGGGGACCGGCGCCGCCTGCGCCGGCGACGCGGAGAGGAGGCAGGCTGCGAAGGCTGTTGCGAGGGCTCGGATCACCATGATCAACCTCCGGGAGCGGGAAAAAAAGCGCCCGCTAACGTACCCAATGGGAACGGCGTTTCATACCCGGCCCCCGAATGGGGAGGACCCGGGCTGTCGTGACGCAGGGCGTCAGCGAGCTGGGGCCTGGCCCTGTCGGTTCACTTGAAGGAAAGCCCATCGTGGGCCGGCGGCGGCCGGACCCGCGGCGGAGGGTGCTCGCCTGGCCGGGACCCTCACCGTGGCACGAGCAGCCGGGTGACCGACTCGGCGTGGCGCAGCTGGTCCTCCAGCCCGAGGCGCATCGGCTTGTAGGTCCACGTCTGGTAGAGCGGGAGCTGGTCGGCGAAGTGCGGGCTCCTGAAGTCGCCGCTCTGGCCGGGGGCGATGACGTTCATGGCCTGCAGGTCGTCGCCGTGGCCGAGGTGGACGAGCTGGTTGTAGGTGCCCCGGTTCATCCACAGCGTGTTCGGTACCGACCCGATGCCGCCAGGCCTCCAGAAGATCTCGGCGCGCTTCTGGAGCCAGGTGCCCACGTCCGGCGAGGCGTACTGCGCCGTCAACGCGTCGAGGGCGTCCACCAGGCTCGCCGTCAGGGCGGCGCCGATGGTCCGCCCGCGGAGGTAGTCGGCCTGCAGCGGGAGCGCCGCGTCCTTCCCCTGGAGCAAGCGGTAGAGCACCTGGGCGCAGATGGTGGAGTCGGCCGCGGGTCCGAGCGCCGGCGTCACCACCGAGGCCACCGACTTCTCCCACCAGGTGTTGAACACGGCCACGCTCGGGCTGTCGTATTTCCCGTCGCCGTCCTCGTCGGTCTGCAGCCAGTTCCAGCCGCGGAGGAGCGCCACTGCCTGGGGCAGGCGCGCGTCGGCCGAGGTGTCCACGGCGTCCAGCATCTTGCCGAGCATGGTGGAGACCACGACCGTATCCGCACTGCCCGACGGCGAGTCGGTCGTCAAGCCCGCGGTCCGGTTGATGGCGGCGAGCGTTGCCAGCGTCGCCGATCGCGCCGGGAGCTTCGCCACCAGCCCGCGAAGGGTATTCACGCGGTGCACCGGGCCCCAGTCCCAGAAGCCGGCCGACGAGTTGGGCCAGTCGGGGCCGGGCTTGTTGTTCCAGTTCACGAGCCAGCCGCGCTCCGGGTTGATCGAGTGCGGCATCTGCTCGAACGGGACGATGCCCTGCCAGTCGGAGCTGCCGTCGCCCGGTTGCGGGAAGAAGGGGTTCGCGCCCCGGGCGCGGATCGGGATCTTGCCGGCGTGGAAATGGGCGATGTTGCCGCGGGCGTCGGCGTAGAAGACGTTGAAGTTGAGGGCCACCCCGGCCACGCGATCGCGGAACTCACGGAAGGAGCGGACCGTGCCCATCCCGAGCCAGGCTTCGTAGGTCGTCATCTCCTCCCCGAAGGTGGAGTTGGCGAAGGCGTAGGCGGTGTCCCCGGCGGCCGCCACCACCGGCCCGTAGGCGGAGACGCACAGCGTCTGCGTCAGCGGCGCGGCGCCGCGTATGCCGAACACCTCCTGTCGGCAGTCGAGGTCCTTCCAGGTCCCGCGGTACCGGTACTGGAGCGGGCTCACCGGGTTCAGCTGCAGCGCGAAGATGTCCGAGTTGTCGCTGCCACCCGAGGTGAGCGACCAGGCGTAGTCGCGCCCCACGCCGATGGGGAGGAGCGGCCAACCCGCGATCTCCATCCCGGTGACGTCGAAGCCGGCCCCGTGGAGCCCCATCTCGTGGTTGATCTGGGGCGCGCTGTAGCCCATCTGCGGGCCGCCCAGCAGCAGGGGCTTTCCGTCGGCGGACATCCGCGGGCCGAGCAGGATGGCGTTCGACATGGGACCTCGGTGGATGCCGATCTCGTCCAGCGCCTTCCTCTGCCGCTCGGAGCGGTCGCGGTAGCCCTCGGCCGCCTCGCCGATGCGGTCGGGCAGTCGCACCTTCGCCTCGGGCACGCGGTGCGGGCGCCCGTGGCCCGGCCTCGGGTCGGTGGTCGGAGCGCTTGGATCCTCGAGGAAGTGGGTGTCGGCGAAGGCCCGAGCGCCCTCCTCGGGTCCGAGGCGGGCCACCAGGTCGGCGTAGGCCTTTGCGTTGTCGAGCTCGTCGGAGCCGAACCAGCCGAACTGGCTCCCGAGCAGCATGTCGATGGCCAGGGTGTCGTCCACCGTCCAGGGGCGGGGAGCGACGCCGAAGGCCGCGTATTCCAGCGGGAGCGCGCCGGAAGCCGTCGCCTCCGCGATCCAGGCGTTCATCCCGTCGGCGAAGGCCTGGAGGACCGTCTTGGTGTCGCGGCTCGCGGAATCGACAAGGGCCGCCCTGCGGCTCTGGGGTCCCAGCAGCAGCCGCGCCTGGACGTCGCTGTCGACCGACCCGGGGCCGAACCACTCGGCCAGGGTCCCGGTGGCGGCGCGGCGCAGCGTCTCGGCCTGCCAGAGCCGGTCCTGGCCCTGAGCGTAGCCGACGCCGTAGAAGAGCGCCCTCAGGTCGCCGGAGTGGACATGCGGGACCCCGCGCTCGTCGCGGACGATGGTGACCTCGCGTTCGCCTGCGCGATGGCCGCCGATCGCGAAGGCGCGGGGGGACGCGAAGAGGAGCAGGCTGGCCGCGAACGCCACGGTCGTGCGCATGAGCGCCTCCAGGGAAGGGATTCGCGCATGCGAGCACGCGAGCGGGCGGCGCAGCAAGAGCCCGGAATGGGACTGCGGGGGATCGGCCCTCCTATGGGGGTCGGCGTCGCCGCCTCACCGGTTCGAGAGCGCCAGCCGCAGCCGGCACTCCTCCACCGTGGCCACCTGGCGCCCCTGGTCGCGGACCATCCGCGCGGCGCGCTCCACCAGCTCCCCGTTGGAGCGGGCCATGGTCCCGTCGGGCAGGTGGAAGTTGTCCTCCAGTCCCACCCGTACGTTGCCGCCCATGGCGCAGGCGGCGGCCAAGAGCCGCCACTGGTCCCGCCCGATGCCGATCACCTCCCAGTCGCTCCCCGGCGGGAGCTGCTCCACCATGGCCACCAGGTTCGGCACCGCCGGCGGGACGCCGCCGACCACGCCCATGATGAGGCTGAACTGGAAGGGCGGCGAGAGCAGTCCCATGTCGGCGAGCGGGAAGGCGGCCCCGACGTGGCCCACGTCGAAGCACTCCATCTCCGGCCGCGTGCCGGCCTCCCGCATGGCCCGCAGGATCTCGACGATCTCGGCGAAGGGGTTCTGGAAGACGAAGTCGAAGACGAACGCCTTCCGGCCCGGGTGGTACTTGGCGTAGTTCATGGAGCCCATGTTGAGCGCGGCCACCGCCGGCCGGAGGGCGCGGATGGGCGCGACCTTCTTCTCGGTGGGGATGCCGATGGCCCCGGTGGAGAAGTTCACGATCACCGGGCAGGCGGCGGTCACGGCCTCCTGGATGGCGCGGTAGTCCTCCACCTCGTAGCTGGGGGAGCCGTCGGGGGAGCGGGCGTGGATGTGGACCGCCGCCGCCCCGGCTTCGAAGGCGCGCCGGGCCTCGGCGGCGTACTCCTCGGGCGTGTAGGGGATGGCCGGGCACTGCGCCCGGTTGGCTACCACCCCCGAGAGGGCGCAGGTGATCATGCAGCTCCGCTGCGGGTCCTGGTTCGGCCGGGTCCAGAGCGCCACGGGTCACCGTCCCTTCCACCTGGGGGGTCGCTTCTCCAGGAAGGCGGAGAGCCCCTCGGCCGCGTCCTCGGTGGCGAGCAGGTCGCCGAGCCGCCCCGCGAGCAGGTCCAGCGCCCGGTCGAGGTGCGGCCCCTCGGCCTCCGCCAGGGCGCGCCGCCCGAGCTGCGCCGCCAGCGGGGCGGCGGCGGCGATGCGCGAGAGCACCTTCTCCACCGCCTGGTCCAGCTCGCCGTCGGGCACCACCCGGGAGAGGAGCCCGGCCGCCTCGGCCTCGCGGGCCGTCACCGGCTCGCCGGTGTACACCAGCTCCAGCACCTTCTTGCGCAGCCCGTCGCGCAACAGCAGCGCCGCCACCATCATGGGGAAGAGCCCCACCGTCACCTCGGGCACCCCGAGCCGGATCCCCTGGCGCGCCACCGCCACGTCGCAGGCCAGCATGGGGCCCAGGCCCCCGGCCAGGCAGTGGCCGTTCACCCGCGCCACCAGCGGCTTGCCCAGGGCGCGCAGCCGCTTGAGGAGGGCGGCGTAACGCGCCGGCCCGGCGCCCGCCCCCGGGCTCCCCAGGGCCGAGAGGTCGGCGCCGGCGCAGAAGACCTCCTCCCCGGCGCCGGTGAGGCACACGGCGCGCACGGCCGGATCGGCCTCGGCGCGGTCCAGGTGCTCGAGGAGCTGCTCCACCGCGGCCAGGGTCAGGGTGTTGCGCTGGGCCTCGCGGTCGATGGTGAGCCAGGCGGCGCTGGCGCGCAGCTCATAGCGGACCTCATCCGGCACGGCTGCCTCCTTCCGGCTCGACCTGCACCAGGACCTCGCCCGGCCGCACCCGGGTGCCCACCCGGGCGTTCACGGAGCGGACCCGCCCGGCCAGCGGCGAGGTGAGCTGCGACTCGGTCTTCATGGCTGACACCACCACCAGCGGCTCGCCTCGCGAGACGGCCCGCCCGACCTCCACCAGCACCGCCACCACCACCGACGGCATGGGCGGCGTCACCGCCCCCGGGGGGAGGCCCGCCCGGCGCGGCGAGAAGGGGCCCGGGCCAGGAGAGGGTGGACCGGGCGCGAGCGGGCGCGGCGCGGAGGCCGCGCCTCCCGGCCTGGACGACCCCGGCCCGCCGGCCCGGCCCGGGCCGGCCAGGTCCCAGGCGCCCAGCGTGGCCCACGGCGAGGGCGGGGGTGCCCCGGGCCGCGGTGGGGTCGCCTCCGGCCCGGGCCCGCCCGGCTGCTCGCCCGCCTCGGCCGGCCGCCACCCCGCGAAGTGCTCCTCGACGAAGCCGGTATGGAGTCGGCCGGCGCGGAAGGGCTCGGAGGCGAGGAGGTCGAGGAGGAAGGGGATGGGCGTGGTCACGCCCTCGATCCGGTACTCCCGCAGGGCGCGGATCATGCGGGCCAGGGCGGCCTCGCGCGTGTCGGCGTGGGCCACCACCTTGGAGAGGATGGGGTCGTACCACACCGGCACCTCGAAGCCGGCGGCGATCCCGCTATCGACGCGGACGCCCGGCCCCTGCGGCTCGTGGAGCCGGGTGACGAGCCCCGGCGAGGGGGCGAACCCGGCCGCGGGATCCTCCGCGTAGATGCGGCACTCGAAGGCGTGGCCGCGCGGGGAGACGTCCTCCTGGCGCACCGGGAGGGGCAGGCCGGCTGCGATCTCCACCTGGCAGCGCACCAGGTCGAGGCCGGTGGTCACCTCGGTGATGGGGTGCTCCACCTGGAGCCTGGCGTTCACCTCCAGGAAATGAAAGCGGCCCTCCGGGAGCAGCAGGAACTCCACCGTCCCGGCGTTCAGGTAGCCCGCCCGCCGGGCCACCTCCACCGCGGCCCGCCCCATCCGCTCCCGGAGCGCCGGGTCGAGGGCCGGCGAGGGGGTCTCCTCCACGATCTTCTGGTGCCGCCGCTGCACCGAGCACTCCCGCTCGAAGAGGTGCACCACCCGGCCCTGCCCGTCGGCGAGCACCTGGAACTCGACGTGGCGGGGGCGCTCCAGGGCCTGCTCGAGGTAGATCGACCCGTCGCCGAAGGCCAGGAGCGCCTCGCTCTGGCCGCGCCGGGCGGCCTCGGCCAGCTCCTCCGGGCGGCGCACCAGCCGCATCCCCTTGCCGCCGCCGCCGGCCGCCGCCTTGAGCAGCACCGGGTAGCCCAGGCGATCGGCCGCCGCCTGGAGGCGCGCCGGGTCGGCCTCGGCCTCGACCATCCCCGGCACCAGTGGGACCTCGCTCCCCTGGAGCAGTCGCCGGGCCGCGATCTTGTTCCCCACCCGGGCCATGGCCTCGGGCGAGGGGCCCACGAAGGTGAGGCCGGCGTCGCGCACGGCGCGGGCGAAGGCCGGGCTCTCGGAGAGGAAGCCGTAGCCAGGGTGGATGGCCTCGGCCCCGCTGCGGCGGGCCGCCTCGATGATGCGGGCGCCGTCGAGGTAGCTCGCGGCCGGGTCCGGGTCGCCGAGCGGCACCGCCTCGTCGGCGGCGGCGAGGTGGGGCGCGCCGCGGTCGGCCTCGGAGAAGACCGCCACCCCGCGGATGCCCATCTCGCGCAGGGTGCGCAGCACCCGCACCGCGATCTCGCCCCGGTTGGCGACCAGGATGGCGTGGAACATGGCCCGGGCCTACATGCGGAAGGTCCCGTGCCCCTGGCGCCGCCCCGCGAGCGGGGCGTGCTGCGCCGCGGCCAGGGCCAGGCCCAGCGCGTCGCGGGTCCGCGCCGGATCGAGGATGCCGTCGTCCCAGAGGTTGGCAGTGGAGTGCCAGGCGCTGCCCTCCTGCTCGGCCGCCGCCAGCACCGGGGCCCGGATGGCCTCGGCCTGCTCCGGGGAGAGCGGCGGCAGGCCCTCCCGCTGCCGCTGCTCGTTCTTCACCGAGACCAGCACCTCGGCGGCCTGCTCGCCGCCCATGACCCCGATGCGGGCGTTGGGCCAGGTCCAGAGGAAGCGCGGCGAGTAGGCGCGGCCGCACATGCCGTAGTTCCCGGCGCCGTAGGACTGGCCCACGATGACGGTGAGCTTGGGCACGGTGGCGGTGGCCACCGCGTTCACCATCTTGTGGCCGTCCTTGGTGATGCCGCCCCGCTCGTACTCGCGGCCGACGATGTAGCCGGCGATGTTCTGCAGGAAGAGGAGCGGGATCCCCTGCCGGTCGCACAGCTCCACGAACTGGGCGGCCTTGCGGGCGCTCGGCGAGAAGAGCACGCCGTTGTTGGCGAGCAGGCCCACCCGGTAGCCGTGGATGAAGGCGAAGCCGCACACCAGCGTCGGGCCGTAGAGCGCCTCGAACTCCAGGAAGCGCGACCCGTCCAGGAGGCGGGCCAGCACCTCGCGGACGTCGTAGGGCTTCCCCGGCGCCCGCGGAACGATACCGTAGATCTCGGCCGGGTCGTGGAGGGGGTCCTCCGCCGGCCGGTCCGGTCCCGCGGGGCGCGCGTGGGGCACGACTTCCAGGACGTCGCGGACGATGCGCAGGGCGTGGGCGTCGTCCTCGGCGAAGTAGTCGGAGAGCCCCGACTCCTGGCAGTGGACCAGCGCCCCGCCCAGCTCCTCGGCGGTGACCTCTTCGCCGGTGGCGGCCCGCACCAGCGGCGGCCCGCCCAGGAAGATGGCGCCGGTGCGGTTCACGTGGACCACGTGGTCCGACATGGCCGGGATGTAGGCGCCGCCGGCGGTGCACAGCCCCATCACCGCGGTGATCTGGGGG
>DASRTO010000072.1:0-5635 GCA_035655915.1 Anaeromyxobacteraceae bacterium | reverse complement strand
CGCGCCCGGAGAGCCCGTCGCGCCCGGCCGCGTCCATGAGGGCCCGCCGCTCCGCCGCCGAGAGGTGGCGCAGCTCGTCCCAGGCCCGGTCGCGCGACTCCTGGTCGTAGAGGATCCCCTTCCAGAAGGCGGCCAGCGCCTTCACCAGCCGGGGCTCGACTGCGTCGGCGCCGCGCACCTCCACCACCCCCTTCACCCGCGCCTCGGGGAAGAGCGTGGTGAGGTGGTCCTCCCAGTCGTCGAGGGAGGCGCGCTCGCCCTCGAGCCCGTCCTGGAGGAAGCGGCGGAAGGTCCGGCCGCCGGTGGCCAGGTAGCGCCCGCCGCGGCGCAGGAAGATCATGGGGACGTCCAGGGCCCACTCCGCGTAGCGCCGGTATGCCTCGCCGTCGAACCCCGGCTCGAAGGCGAAGCCGAGGAGGCCGCAGCGCGCCGGGTCGACCTGGTTCCACACCTCCACCCGGTAGCTCTTCCAGCCGCTCTCGCGGCCGTCCACCACCGGCCCGTTGGCGCAGGCGGCCACCAGCGCCGGCTGCGCCGCCAGCGCCACCCGGAGCTTCTCGGCCATGTCGCGCTCCGACCCGAAGTCGTAGGAGGCCTGGGTCGAGCCGGTCATGGCCATCATGTCGGCGGCCAGCCGGCCCCGCGCCTGGAGGAACGGGCGCATCACCTGGTAGCGCGCCTTGGGCATCCAGGGCACCGAGCCGGGCGTCCCCCAGGGCCGGTAGCCGGAGGCCAGCAGCTCCAGGCCCAGCTCCCGGGAGAGGGCGCGGCACTCGGCCAGGTGCCGCTCCAGCTCGGCCGCCACCTCGTGGATGTCCTTGAAGGGGCGCCCGGAAAGCTCGATCTGGCCGCCCGGCTCGATGGAGACGGTGAGGTCCCCGTGCTGGGTCGCGATGACGTGCCCGTCCTCCTCGAAGGAGGTGTAGCCGTAGCGGGAGAAGCCCTCCAGCATGGCCGCCACCCCGCGCGGTCCGCCGTAGGGCATGGGCTCGACCGTCCCGGCCAGGAGGCCGACCTTCTCGTGCTCGATTCCCACCTTCCATTCGGCCGCCGGCCGCTCGCGGGCCCGGAACCAGCCCACGAGGTCGTCGACGCCGCGGACGGGCGGGCTCTCCCCGGTGCGGCGATCGAGCGACATGCCCGGCGAATCTACCCGCGCCCCGGGGGCGGCGCCACCGCCCGCGCTTCCCGTCGCGCCCGCCCGGCGTGAGGGTACGGGGCAGCCCCCGCCCGGATCATCTTGCGCCGCACCCCGCCGGCTCCTATCCTCGTCCCCACAGGATCCCCGAGTGGTCCCCGAGCACGCCCCCGCGAAGAGACGCCCCCTCGCGCTCCGCCTCGTCATCCCGCTCCTCGCCGCCCTGGCGGCGGGGGCGGCCCTCCACCTCAAGCGGGTGGGCGCCGAGGCGGGCGGCGCGCCGAGCCCCATCGCCTCCAACGGCGCCCACGCCCAGGTCCGCCCCGATCCGCCGGAGCGGGGCGGGCCCGCCGCCTCCGACGGCTACCGGCTCGACGACCTGGCCGTGTACTCGGCCGTGCTCAACAAGGTGGCCGAGAACTACGTGGACCCGCGGCGCATCGACCCCAAGGCCATGCTGCTGGCCGCGCTGGACCAGGTGGAGCGCACCGTGGCCGAGGTGATGGTGGAGGCCGACCCGGCCTCCGACCGCGTCAAGGTGACGGTGGGCTCGGCCTCCAAGGAGTTCGACATCTCCGGGCTCACCACCATCTACAGCCCGCGGCTGGTGATGGGCGACATCATGGCCTTCATCCAGAAGCACCTGGTGGCCCACAAGAACCTGCGCGAGATCGAGTACGCCGCCGTGAACGGCATGCTCGGGACGCTCGACCCGCACTCGGTGCTGCTCGACCCCCGCCTGTTCCGCGAGATGAAGCTCACCACCCGCGGCGAGTTCGGCGGGCTGGGGTTCGTCATCGCCATGCGCGACGGGAACCTCACCGTGGTCAAGGTCCTCAAGAACACCCCCGCCCAGCGGGCCGGGATCCGGGCCAAGGACGTGATCCTCAAGATCGAGGAGCAGTCGACCGTCAACATGGACCTGCAAGACGCGGTGGACCGCCTGCGCGGCAAGCCAAGCACCCGGGTGGCCATCACCGTCAACCGCGCCGGCTGGCCCGAGCCAAGGCGGCTCTCCATCGTCCGCGAGAACATCACCGTGGAGACGGTGCCCTTCGCCAAGGTCCTCGATCGCGGCGTGGGCTACGTCCGGGTCTCGGGCTTCGCCGCCAACACCACCCGCGAGCTGAAGGCGGCCCTGGCCCAGGAGCGCGCCCAGGCCGGCGGCGCCCTGAAGGGCCTCGTCCTCGACCTGCGCGGCAACCCGGGCGGCCTCCTGGAGCAGGCCATCGAGATGTCCGACCTGTTCCTCTCGAGCGGGCTCATCGTGCGCACCGTGGGGCACGACCGCCGCGACGTGCAGGTGGCGCAGGCCAGCCCCCAGAGCGGCGACCTGACCGGGCTGCCGCTGGTGGTGCTGGTGAACAACGCCTCGGCCTCGGCCAGCGAGATCGTGGCCGGCGCCCTGAAGAACAACGGCCGGGCGCTGGTGGTGGGGCGCCAGACCTTCGGCAAGGGCTCGGTGCAGGTCCTGTACGACGACCTGCCCGGCCGCCACGGCGACGCCCCGGCCCTGAAGCTCACCGTCTACCAGTACCTCACCGCCGGCGACGTCTCGCTGCAGGAGGTGGGGATCACCCCGGACGTGCTGCTCCTCCCCGGCCGGGCCCTCAAGGACGCCGTCAACTACTTCGCGCCGCCGCGCACGATGGGCGAGGCCGACCTGGAGCGCCATTTCGGCAACGGCATGGACCCGGCCGCGGAGAAGCGGGTCGAGGAGCGCCGCCGCCGGGTGGAGAAGGCCCCGCTCGAGCTGCGCTTCCTCCTCGACGAGAAGGAGGACCAGGTCGCCAAGGCCATGAAGGCCGAGCAGAAGCGGGAGCAGGCGCAGAAGGGCCAGGAGGAGGACGGCGAGCCGCCGCCCGAGCTGGAGGAGGAGGAGGTCGACGCCAACCCCGACGAGCTGGTGGAGGACTACCAGATCCGCTTCGCCAAGGAGCTCTTGGCCCGCGCCCCCTTCGCCGAGCGCGCGCCGCTCCTGGAGGCGGCCAGGCAGTTCGTGGCCGAGCGCCGCGCCGAGGAGGAGGGGCGCCTCCAGGCCCGCCTGGCGCAGCTCGGGATCGACTGGTCCGCCGGCCCCGCCGGCGGCGCACCGCGGGCGGTGGTGACGGTCGCCCCGCCCACGGGGAAGCGCGTCCAGGCCGGCGACACCCTGCCCTGGACCGTGACCGTCGAGAACCGCGGCGACGGCCCGCTGCGCCGCCTGCGCGCCTGGACGGTGGTGGACAGGAACCCGCTCCTCGACCGCCGCGAGTTCGTCTTCGGCCTGGTGAAGCCGGGCGAGCGGCGGAGCTGGACCGTGCCGGTCAAGCTCCCCCGCGGCCTGGAGAGCCGGCGCGACGACGTGACGCTCCACTTCGAGGACCAGGGCGGCGGCGCGCCCCCCGACGCGATCACCTCGCTGGAGGTGGTGGAGCGCCCCAAGCCCCTCTTCGCCTTCAGCGTCCAGGTGGACGACGAGGCCGGCGGCAACGGCGACGGCCTCATCCAGCGCGGCGAGAACGTCCAGCTCCGGGTGGACGTGAAGAACGCCGGGCCGGGACCGAGCGGCGAGCGCACCTTCGTCTCCCTGAAGAGCCTGGGGGATGAGAAGGTCTTCGTGAAGAAGGGGCGCCAGGTACTCGGCCCCCTGAAGCCCGGCGAGGCCCGGACGGCCTTCCTCTCCCTGGAGCTCAAGAAGGGCTACCGGCCCGAGACGGTGCCGGTGAGACTGCAGGTGGTGGACGAGAAGCTCGACGAGTTCGTCTCCGAGAAGCTGGACCTGCCGGTGGGCCCCGAGGTGCCGGTACGCGCCGCCCAGGGCGCGGTGCGGGTGACCGCCGCCGAGGCGCCGCTGCAGGCCGGGGCCGGGACCCCGGCCCTGCCGGTGGCGCTGGCCGAGAAGGGCGCGGTGCTGCCGGTGGTAGGCCGCGACGGCGACTTCTACAAGGTGGAATGGCACAAGGGGCGGCACGCCTTCGTCCCGGCCCGGCTGGTGGAGATCTCCGGCAAGGCCCGGCGCGAGGGGGCGGTGGCGGCGGTGTGGCAGCGCGAGCCTCCCCGCATCGCGCTCACGCCCGATCCGGCCAAGGGCGCGCCGGTGGCCGACGCCGATCGCCTCCGCCTGGCGGGCAGCGCCTCCGCGCCGCCGGCGGTGGCCGGGGTGGGGACCCGGCTGCGCGACGTGTTCGTCTACGTGAACGACCAGAAGGTCTGCTTCCGGGTGGTGCCCGAGGCCGGAGCCTCCCGCTCCATGGACTTCGCCTGCGAGCTTCCGCTCAAGCCGGGCAACAACACCGTGACCGTGTTCGCCCGGGAGGACGAGGAGTTCCAGTCGCGCCGGACCTTCACCATCTACCGGCGCCCGCCCGCCGAGATGGCGCAGCAGAAGTAGGGCGGGGGCTCGTCCCCCGCCGATGTCACCTGGGGCAACCTGGCCCGCCGGCGGGCGCTATCGCTACGCCCCGGCCGGTCCGTCCGGATTTCGCCAACCGGCCGATCCAGGTCTAGAATTTCCTCCTCATGGCCGAGGGCAAGACCCCCTCCTCCGCGGCTCCGTCCGCGGCCGGGGTCGCTCGCGGCGGAGGCTTCGAGCTCCGCCTCGAGCGCGCCCGGGCCTTCTTGTGCCTCTCCGACCGCCCGGTGGCGCCCGGCCTGCGCCTGGTGGAGCTGGCCATGGAGGTCCCCGACGTCCGCTTCCCCTTCGACGTCGGCCAGGGCGCGGCCCAGTTCCGCCGGCGCCTGTGCGACCTGTCGCGGGTCGAGCTGGCGGTGGAGCCGGAGTTCCTCTCCGGCCTCTCGGCGCGCCTGGACCTCTCCCGCTCCGGCCTGGCCTCGCTGCACCTCGGGCTCCGCGCCGGCTTCGCCGAGGCCAGCGGCCGCCTGGAGGGCGGCGTGCCCTTCACCTGCAAGCTCGGCGTCGAGCCGGAGGGCGACCAGGCCCTGGCGGTGGTGATCTACGAGACGCGCCTCTACGGCCCGGCCGCCGTCCCCGCCGCGGTCCTGCCCTCCCTCCTGGCCCGCGCCGCCGCCGGCCTGGCCCGGCAGGAGGGCGCTTCACTGCTGGTGGAGCCTCTGGGCCTGCTCCTGCGCCGCCTCATCCCCTCGCGCGGCTGGAAGCTGCCCCGGGCCTCGGCGGTGCGCCTCTCCGGCGTGGGTGCCGCGCCCGGCGAGCTGCGCCTCGCCTGGGACCGGGCCCACACCGGGCCGGCCGAGGCCCCGGCCGATCCCGATCGGCTGGCGGCGCTGGAGGGCGCCCGCGCCTTCCGCGAGGCCGAGGCCCTGGTGGCCCGCGGCGAATGGGACGCGGCCCGCGAGGCCTACCTGGCGGCGGGGGCCGCCGCCGCCTCGCACCCCTTCGCCGCGGCCCGGCTCCTCTCGCTGCTCTCGGTGGAGGAGGGCTTCCACGACGAGGCCCTGGACCTCGCGGCGCACTGGCTCTCGCGGCGCCCGGACTTCGCCCCGGCGCTGCTCGCCGACGGGGTGCTCAGGGCCCGCCGGGGCGAGCGCGACCGGGCC
>DASRTO010000071.1:0-3150 GCA_035655915.1 Anaeromyxobacteraceae bacterium | reverse complement strand
GGGCCTTCGCCGAGGCCAGCGGGCGGCGCCTGGTGCGGCTGCAGTGCTACGAGGGGCTGGACGAGGCCAAGGCGCTCTACGAGTGGGAGTACGCCAAGCAGCTGCTCTACACCCAGATGCTGCAGGGGCGCATCGGCGAGGCGGTGGGAGGCGCCCGCACCCTGGCCGAGGCGGCGGATCGCATCGCCGCCGAGGGCAACGTCTTCTTCAGCGAACGCTTCCTGCTGCCGCGCCCCATCCTGCAGGCGGTCACCAGCCAGGTGCCGGTGCTCCTGCTGGTGGACGAGGTGGACAAGGCCGACCCCGAGTTCGAGGCCTTCCTGCTGGAGGTGCTGGCCGACTACGCCGTCACCGTGCCCGAGGTGGGGACCTTCAAGGCCCGCCACTCGCCTCGGGTGGTGATCACCTCCAACGCCTCGCGGGAGCTCTCCGACGCGCTGAAGCGCCGCTGCCTGCACCTGTACATCGACTTCCCGACCCTGGAGCGGGAGCTCCTCATCGTGCGGGCCCGCGTGCCGGAGGCCGAGGAGGAGCTGGCCCGCCAGGCGGTGGCGGCGGTGGCGCGGCTCCGGGGCATGGACTTGCGCAAGCCTCCCTCCATCGCCGAGACCATCGACTGGGTGCGGGCGCTGGTGCTGCTGGGAGCCGGCGCGCTCGAGCCGGGCCTGGTCTCCGAGACGCTGCACCTGCTCCTCAAGCACCAGGGGGACGCCGAGAAGGCGCGCGCCCGGGCCCGCGAGGTCGCCGGGGTCAATTGAGGGAGGGGCTCCGCCCCTCCCCACCTCCGGTGGGGCCCCTCCCCGGCGCAGGCCCGGCCAGCGCACATCTCCCGACCTCGCCCGGCCGGCGCGGCGGCCCGGCCGTTGGATCGGCCCGGCGGCGGGGATACACTCCGGCCCGGGAGCCAGCGTTGGAATCGAAGCGCGTCCTCATCGTCGAGCCGGACAACGACTTCGCGCTCTCGATCGCCTCGGTCCTTCGGGAGGACGGCTGGACCACCGCGGTGGCCGCCTCCGCCGCCGACGCGGAGCGCGAGGTGGAGGCGCGGCGCCCCGACCTGCTGGTGGTGCGGGCCGAGCTGCCCGACGCCTCCGGCTTCACGCTCTGCGCGCGGGTGAAGCGCGCCGCCGGCGCCGGCCCGCCGGTGCTCATCGTCTCCCCGGACGGCCCGGCCCTGGCCGAGCACGCCCGCACTCCGTCCGCCGCCGACGGCTACCTCTCGGTGCCGCTCGACACCGAGGCCCTGCGCCAAGCGGCGCGCCACCTGGGGCCGCCGGAGGGGGTGGAGTTGGCCGACGACGCCGTCATCGCCGAGGCCCCGCCGGTGGAGGTGCGCCTCGGGGGCCAGGGCCCGGCCGGGCCGCCGGGAGCGGCCCCGGCGCCGCCCCCGGTGCCGCAGCGCCCGCGCCGCGCCGCCCTGACCGACGAGGACCGGCTCTTCCTCGACCGCGTCTTCCAGTCCATCGCCGAGCGCCAGGCGGACCTGGTGGCCGAGTCGCACCGGCGCCGCCCGCCGCCGCGGCGGGACCTCCGGGCCACGCCCGAGGGCCGGCTCCAGCTCCTGCGCGAGGACCTCAAGGCCCGCGAGGCGCAGATCGCCCGCCTGGCCGAGATCTGGGAGGTCCGGGAGCGCGAGACAGCCGACGCCCAGGCGCGCTGGCACGAGAAGGACGTGGAGATGCAGGGCCTGAAGCTCCAGGTGGACGAGCTTCTGCGCAAGCTCGCCGAGGCCCGCGACCTGTTCCTCGAGAAGGAGCGCGAGCACGGGTCGTCGCTGGAAGGGCTCCTGGCCGAGAAGTTCAGCCAGGAGAAGGAGCTCATCGAGGTGGTGGCGGCCAGCGAGCGACGCATCCACGAGCTGGAGCGCGAGGTCCGCCGCCGCGACGACGAGCTGGCGCAGCGCAAGCTCGCCCTGGACGGAGCCGCGGCCGAGATCGCCCGCCTGGAGAAGGAGGCGCGCGAGCGCGAAGCCCGCTTCGACGCCCGCGAGGCGGAGCTGGGGCGGGGCCTCGACGAGGTGGCCCAGCGCGCCGCCGCCGCCGAGGCGCGAGGCGCCGAGCTGGAGCGGGAGCTGGAGGCCACCCGGGCCGCGGCGCGCCAGGCGGCGGAGGCCTTCGAGGCCCGGGTGCAGGACCGCGAGGCCGCCATCCGCGACCGCGAGGAGAAGATGCGCCTCATGGACGAGGAGTACCGCCGCGTCCGCGAGGCGGCGCGCGCCCGGGAGGAGGACCTGGCGCGGGAGATCCAGGATCACCTACAGCAGATCGACGGGCTGGAGTCCGAGCTGGAGGGCGTGTCGGCGGACCTGGCCGACCGGGAGGCGGAGCTGACGCGGGAGCGGGCCGAGCGATCGGCCGCGGCCGAGGCCGCCGGCGCCGCCCGGGCCGAGGCCCAGGCCAGCTCCCGCCGGGCGGCCGAGCGGGATGAGGCCCTGGAGGTGGCCCGGGTCGAGGGCGAGCGGCTGCGCCGGGAGTGGCGCGAGCAGCTCGACGAGGTGGAGGGGCGCCTCTCGGAGACCCACCGCCTCCTCTCCGCCGCCCGGGACGAGGCGGAGCGCCTGCAGGGGGAGCTGTCGCGGTCCCGGCACGAGGCCATGGTCCGCGAGACGGAGCTGGGCGAGGAGCTGTCGCGCGCCCGGGGGCGCGGCGACGACCTGCAGGCGCTCCTGGCGCAGGCGCAGGCCGAGCGGGACGAGGCCCGCTCCCAGGCCGCGGCGCTGGAGGGCGAGGTCGCCGCCGGGCGCAGCGAGGCCGCCGAGCTGGGGGCCCGGGCCCACGGCCTGGAGTCGGAGCTGGCCCAGGCCGGGGAGCGCGTCCGCCGGACCGAGGCCGAGCTGGCCGGCGAGGCCGCCGCCCGCGCCGCCGCGGAGGAGGCCGCCCGCCGCCACGCGGGCGAGCGCGACCAGGCGCTGGAGGGGGTGCGGCAGCTCACGGCCCGCCTGGCCGCCCTGGAGGCTGACCTGTCGCGGGCCCGCGGCGAGCAGGAGGCCGGGGCGGCGCGGCTGGCGCGGGCCGAGGCGCGCACCGCCGAGCTGGCGGCCCGGCTCGACGCGGCCGTCAAGGAAGCGCAGGCCGCCTCGGGTGAGCGCGCCCGCCGGGCCGAGGAGATGGAGGCGCGGGCCCGGCGCGCCGAGCAGGCGCTGCTCGCCGC
>DASRTO010000070.1:0-3087 GCA_035655915.1 Anaeromyxobacteraceae bacterium | reverse complement strand
GACCGGCGCACCGCCGTAGACCGTTCCGTCGAAGTGCACCGCCAGGTCGGCGAAGCCGCCGGCCAGGGCCGGCGCCGGGCCCGGTCCGGCGGCGGCCAGGTGGCTCGCCAGCTCGCGGTTGGTGCGGGCGCGGCCCCGCGGCACCCGCCCCTGCCGCTCCAGGGCGCCGAGGAGCATGAGGAAGGCCTGCCGCACCGCCTCGGCCCAGTCGCCGTCCTGGAGCGCCGACCGCGCCAGCGCCTCGCTCCGGTCCGGCGGTGCCAGGGCCGAGGGGGCGGCATGGGCCCGGGGATGCTCCCGGGCCGTGCGGCCCCCGCGTCGGCGGCGCACGGACCAGGCGAGGGCGGCCGCCATCGCTGCCGCCACCGCCGCGAAGAAGAGGGTGCGCCCCCCGGCGGCGTAGCGCCCCGCCTCCGCGGTGCCGAGGAGGTCGAGGATGCGCCGCCACAGCTCGGCCAGCCAGCGGCCGACGGCGCCCCGGTCGGCGCGGGCCTCGCGGAACTCGGGGCGGGAGAGGATCTCCTCGAGGGCGTGGCGGTCGCCGGGCCGGAGCGCCGCTCCGGAGGGGGCCTGGGCGGCCAGGGCGCAGTGACGCGCCAGCCGGGAGCGGAACCGCTCGGCCATGGCCGCGAGGTCGCCCTCGCCCGACCGGGCCGCCTCGGCGAAGGCCTCGGCCTCGAACGCCAGCGCGTCGGCCGGGCCGCCGGCGCCCCGGTGCACCAGGCCGGCCACCACGGCCGGCGCGGCCAGCCCGAGGTCGCGGGGCGAGTCGAGGCCGGCCGCCGCGGCGAGCGCCTCGGGGCAGCCGGGGGCGGCGGCCAGGGCCAGGGCGAGGAGCGCGGTCACGAGCCGGCTCGCTGGCCCCTGAGGCGCCGGGCCCACAGCTCCAGGTCCAGCCCTTCGCGCCGGGCGCGGCGGTCGAAGTAGAAGACGGTGAGGGCCACTAGCCCGAAGGGCTGGATGGCGGCGCTGGCGAGCGCCTCGAAGATCCCCAGCCCCATCTCGGCCGCGAGCGGCAGGGTCGCCATGGCCCCGCGCCCGGAAGCGATCATCGTCACCGCCCGCGGCAGGCCGGCGATGCCGTTCACGGCCAGCGCCAGGAGGAAGGTGGCGAGGAGGAGGAGCGACACCTTGAGGCCGGGCCGCTGCTCCAGCGACAGCCCGCGGCCCGGGGACATGAGCCGGACGCTGTGGGCCAAGGCGCGCCAGCCCGGTAGCCCCTCCACGCCGGCAGCGGCCGGCGCCAGGGAGAGCCTGAGCACCGCCATCAGCAGGAGCGCCATCGAGCCGAGCACCGCGGCCGAGAGCCCCACCAGGCGGGTGACCAGGCCGGAGGAGCGCCAGGCGAGCAGCAGGCCGGGAACCGCCCCCAGCGCCGGCGCGGCGGCGATGACCGCCATCTGCAGGAGGGTGGCGCTGGTGACCGGCCAGGCGCGGCCGAGGAGCGCGCGCAGCGCCGACGCCAGCGAGGGGAAGGGCTGCCGTCCCTCCAGGGAAGGGGCCACCACCAGCGCCACCGCCGAGGAGGCGGCGAGCTGCAGGAAGGGGAGCACCAGCAGCACCACCGCCGAGCTCGCCAGGACCGCCCGGGCCGGCGTCTCCATCCGGCCGCGCTGGCCGAAACCCTCTAGCATCTCCATGAGGCCGGCGGCGTGCCAGCGGTACAAGAGGAGCGCCGGGACCTGCACCAGGATCATGAGCGGGAAGAGCACCCGGAAGTGGCGGCGCGTCAGCGCCACGGCCCAGTCGATGACCTCGCCCAGCCGGAGGGGGCGGATGGTGAGGTCGGGCGGGGCCATGCGGTCTGGGGAAGACTAGGACGGGGCCGGGCCTGGGTCGAGAGACCGTCCGGCGACGGCCAGCCGAGGCCACTCCAGTTCAGCCAGTAGAACCGGGAATCCCCGTTCGGGTCGTGTCGCCGTCCCCTGCTGACCACCAGGGTTCGCTGATTGCTAACCTTTGGTGCCCGCAGGTGTACTGGACGGAGGGAGGCCGAATGCACCACGAGGTGCTCGCCAGGACACGGCGGACGGTGACGGGCGCGCTCGTGGCAGTGGTAGTCGCCGTCGCCGCCTCCGGGTGCCTCGGGCCGCGGGTCGTCGTGATCCCGTCCGGCCCCGGCGTCGTCGCCACGCCGAGGCCCCCCAACTGCAAGGTGGAGTTCTTCAGGACCAAGGTGGACCGGCCGTACGACGAGATCGCCGCGCTGCACGCATCGGGCAGTGGACCATTGAGCTACCCAGACGACTTCCAGGATGCTCTCCGCGCCAAGGCCTGCGAAATCGGGGCAGACGCCGTCGTCGTCACGCAGGACTACTCGTGGGGCTACTCGGGTTCGGGAGCAGGGTTCGCGCAGATGAACGCGGCCGCGATCAGGTACCGCGATGCGGCCAGCGGTCCCCGGTGAGCATCCTCTCACGCCGTTCGCCCGCGTCGTCCGCGGCCACGCCCGGGTTGCGCAAAGGCCGTGCCCGCTGCTAGATCCGCCTCCATGCAGGTCAGGCTGAACGGCGAGCTCCGGGAGATCCCGGACCGCATCACGGTGGCAGGGCTCCTCGCCCACCTGGGGGTGAAGGCCCAGCGGGTGGCGGTGGAGGTGAACGAGACGGTGGTGACCAAGGACCGATACGGGGAGCACGCCATCGGCCCGGGCGACGCCGTCGAGATCGTGGCCTTCGTCGGAGGAGGCTAGCCATGGCGGGCGCGGACGGCTGGAGCATCGGGAAGCACGCCTTCTCGAGCCGGCTCCTGGTGGGCACCGGCAAGTACGCGGACTTCCCCACCATGCAGAAGGCGCTCGCCGCCTCCGGGGCGGAGCTGGTCACGGTGGCGGTGCGCCGGCTCGACCTTTCCAAGAAGGGGGAGGAGTCGCTCCTCTCCTGGATCCCGAAGGGGATGAGGCTCCTCCCCAACACCGCCGCTTGCTTCACCGCCGACGAGGCGGTCCGCACCTGCCGCCTCGCCCGCGAGCTGGAGATGGGCGATCTGGTGAAGCTGGAGGTCATTGGCGACAAGCGCACCCTCTTCCCGGACGTGGAGGAGCTGGTGAAGGCGGCGCGCATCCTGGTGCAGGAGGGCTTCACGGTC
>DASRTO010000069.1:0-10456 GCA_035655915.1 Anaeromyxobacteraceae bacterium | reverse complement strand
TCCAGGCCGTCGGACGAGAAGCGCACCTCGGGCGGGAAGGCCACCACCCCGGCGGCGCCGGCCACCACCTCGGCGAGGCTCACCGGGGCCCGGGCCAGGGGGCGATCGCGGATGAGGTCCAGCAGGCCGTCGATGATGCCGTTGGCCACCTTGAGCTGCTCGGCGATGCGGTCGAGGTGCTTGGCGGCGCGTTCCCCGGCGTCGCGCTGCCGCAGCAGGAACAGCGAGGTCTCGATGACCCCCAGGGGGTTGCGCAGCTCGTGGCCGATGGAGCCGACCAGCTGGCCAAAGGTCGAGAGGCGCTCCGCCCGCGCCTGGCGCACGAGCAGGTCCTCGCGGTAGGTCTCCAGCATCACCGCCAGCTCCAGGTCCAGGATCTTCCCCACCGCCCGGCGGGCCGCGGCCAGGGCCTCTGGGCGGTCCAGGTAGTGCCGGTCGACGATCTGGTCGAGCTCGCGCCGGACCACGTTCATGGCGCCGAACATGTAGTGCTGCGGCAGGTCGATGCGCACGTGGACGCGGCCAATCCGGCAGCGGGCCAGGAAGTACTCCTCGTCCCACGGGCCGGCGAGGAGCTGGTCCATCCAGAGGGCGAGGGTGACCTTGAGGTGGCCCACCTGGCTCTCGCCCCCCAGGGCCCGCCGCGCCCCGTCGTGCCCGAGGATCCGGTCGTAGAAGGCTGCGGCCACGGCGGGGAAGGCCGGCGCCGCCACCGCGTGCAGGTCCCGCAGGGCCCGTTCGTCCTCCGGGCCCCAGTCGACGTACCGCTTCAGCTCGTCGAAGACGCTCTCGGCCATCCCCGGCGGGAGATCTATGCCCGAACGGGGCGGGAATCAAATCGCGCCCGCACGCCCGCGGGCGAGCGCAGGCCCAGCCGGATGAGGCTGGGCCGGAGCGAGCGGGGGGAATGGGGGGGCAGCAGGCCCCCCCATCTCCATGTCCGTCAGGCGTTGCTCCGGGCGCTCGCCGCCTCGCGGACCAGGTCCAGGTCCTGCACCACGTCGGCGGCGAAGCGGACGAAGTCGGACTCGGTGATGATGCCGAGCAGGGTGCCCTCCGGCCCGCACACCGGCAGGCAGCCGTACTTGTGGCGCAGCATGAGGTGGGCGGCGTGGGCCAGCGAGGTCTCCGGCCCGACCGTGGTGACCTCGCGGGTCATGATGTCCCGGGCGGCGATGGCGCGGGCGGCCGGGCTCCCGCCCGAGGCGCCGCTGCGCAGGAGGTCGCGCTGGGTCACCAGCCCCATCAGCTTCCCCTGCCGCACCACCGGCAGGTGGCGGATCCCGCCCAGGCGCAGGATCGACTCGGCCAGGGCCAGGTCGTCGTCCTCCTTCACGGTGACGAGCTCGCGGGACATGAAGTCGGCGACCGTGATCATGCGCCTCACCCCTCAGTGGACCACCAGGACCGGCTTGGGGCTGATGTGGACCAGCCGGTCGGAGACGCTCCCCAGGAGCACCCGCGCCACCGCGCCCCGTCCGCGCTTCCCCAGCACCACCAGGTCCACGTCCGGCGCCGCCGCCGCCTCGGCCAGCGTCTCGGCGGGAGATCCGGAGAGCACCGAGGTCTCGACCGGCACGCCCGGCTCGCCCAGGCCGGCCCGCGCCTCGGCCACCAGGGCGTCGGCGTGGGCGCGCTGCTCCCGCTCCACCTCGGCCAGGGTGAGGCCGTACACGTCGGGCGGGAGGAGCAGCCGCGGGATGACATAGGCCAGGGTCATCCGGGCCCCGAAGCGCACCGCGATGTCGGCGGCCATGCGGGCCGCCTTGAGCGAGGCCTCCGAGCCATCCACCGCCACCAGGATGCGCCTCATGGCCCACCTCCGCGGCGATCCTACCGCGAAAACGGGCCGGGCGGGTTCCGCCCCCGACCGGGCCTCCCGCTGGCCGCCGCCTGCGCTACCCTGGTGGGCGTGGGAGCGCCCATCCGCCTGAGCGATTCCCTGGGGCGTCCACTCCCCGGCCAGTGGGTGGCGCTCCTCGACGGGGGACCGGAGGCCTTCCCGAGGATGCTGGAGGCCGTCCGGGCCTCCCAGCAGTCGGTCCTGCTCGAGACCTACACCTTCCGCCGCGAGGGGGTGGGGGAGGAGTTCCTGGCCGCGCTCTCGTCGGCGGCGCAGCGGGGGGTGCGGGTGGAGGTGGTCCTCGACGGTTGGGGGTCGGCGCTCGACGGGCGCTACGTGCAGGCACTCCTCGGCGAGGCCGGGTGCCAGGTGCGCATCTACCACCCGGTCCTCTCCCTGCTCCGGGGCCGGTTCCGCCGGCTGCACCGGAAGATCCTGCTGGTGGACGGCGAGGTGGCCTTCGTGGGGGGCGTCAACATCAGCGACGAGTACGGTCACCTCGGGCCCGGTCACGCCCCCGAGATGGAGGAGCGCGAGCCGCCCTGGCTGGACCTGATGCTGGAGGTACGGGGCCCGGTGGTGGCCTGGCTGGAGCGGCGCCTGCGCGGCGAGCGGCTGCGGCCTCCGCGCGGGCCGGTCCACGTCCTGCTCTCCGGGCTGGGCGGGGGCCGGCCGCTCAGGCGACGCTACCTCAAGGCGCTCGGCGCGGCGCGGCGCAGCATCGAGATGGCGCATGCCTACTTCCTGCCCGACCACCGCCTGGTGCGCTCCCTCACCGCCGCGGCGCGGCGCGGCGTCCAGGTGACGCTGCTCCTGGCGGGCCGCAGCGACATCCCCCTGTTCCAGGCGGCCACCCGGCGCCTCTACCGCCAGTTGCTCCGGGCCGGCGTGCGCATCCACGAGTGGAGCCGCTCGGTCCACCACGCCAAGGCGGCGGTGGTGGACGACCAGCGCCTCCTCGCCGGCAGCTTCAACCTCGAGCCCTATTCCCTGGCCAACCTGGAGGCGCTGGTGGAGGTGGACGACCCCGCGGTGGCGCGCGAGGGCGGCGCCTGGATCGCACGCCGCGTCGCCGAGGCGGAGGAGGTGACCCTGGCCACGCTCCAGCGGCGCTCGCCCTTGCAGCGGTGGCTGGTGGACGCCGTGGGGCTGTGGGTGGCCCGGGCCGAGCAATGGGTTGGGCGGCTGCTCTCCCGCGGTTGACCCGCGAGGGGTCTTGCGCCCGGAGCGGAGCCGCATCCAGCGCGGAAGGCCCCGGCTGAGGCGCGGCCGCCCGGGTCCGGCTGGTGTATCAATGAGGGGCGGGGGCGAGCCATGGACCAGGTGGCGCGGGAAGCGAGGGAGAAGCTGCTCCGGAGGCGGCGGCAACTGGTGCGGCTCCAGGGCGGCGCGGAGAGCGAGGGGCGCTCCCTGATGGAGGGGCGCAGCCCGGACTGGGTGGACCAGGCCTCGGACGAGGGGGCGGTGCGGCTGCTCGCCGACCTCACCGAGCGGGAGCGGGCCGAGGTCGCCGAGATCGACGCGGCCCTGGCCCGCATCGAGCGCGGCACCTACGGGGTGTGCCTGTCGTGCAGCGGCCCGATCGAGCCGGGACGGCTCAAGGCCGTTCCCGAGGCGCGGCAGTGCCTGGCGTGCTCGGCGTGATCGCGGCAGTCGCTTGCCCCGAGCCCACCGAGGTAGGGATCGTGGCAACCGGGCACGGATATGAGGGGGGCGGCGCGCCGCTGCCCCGGTCACAGTCCCAGGTAGTCGGCCGCCTCGTCGCGGGCGGCCGGTTCCTGGTCGTTCCCGGCTCGGGGCTCGCCCAGCCCGGCCTCGTCGACGCCGAAGTACCTCAGGATGCGCCGCTGATGCTGGCCCAGGCCGCCGACCTGGAGGCGCCCCTGGTGGGCCCGGAGGTCCTGGGCCAGCAGGGCGATGGCGAAGTCGTGGAAGGCGCGCACCTCACGGAAGTCCAGCGAGACGCGGGAGCGGGGCGAGAGCTGGGACAGCGCGTCATGCACCCGCCATGCTGCGGCGGCGTCGAAGGTGCCCTCGAGGCTCAGCCGCACCACATCGCCCTCGCCCTGGCTGGACCGGACCGCCTTCGCTCCCCTGGCCACGTTCGCCTCCCGCCGGGGCCCGGCGTCGGGATGCGGCGGCCCCCCCGCTCCCGATGAAACAAGCGTGCCAGTGGGATGTGCGCCCGGGGCGTGACGCGAATCCCCCGCCACCACGGCCGAATCCAGCCGGCGTCCGGGATCGTGCATCCTGCGCAAGTTGCGTCTGCGCGCATCGGGTGCAAGGGGGTGTACCCGATCGGTGCAGATGTGCGCGGCATCGGCCCCCGGAAGCGCAGCCGCCGTCGCGTGCGACCGTGTGCGCCGTCAGCGGCCCTGGCCCTGGCTCGAGGGCTGGGACGACGCCTGCTTCTCCGCGGGCTCGGGCTTCGGCGCCTCGGTTCGCGCCGGAGGAAGCTTCTCGTCCTCCTCGCGGATGTCGCGGAACGCCTTCCGGAAGCTCTTGATGCCCTCGCCCAGGCCGGCGCCGAGCTGCGGGAGCCTGCTCGCGCCGAAGAGGAGCACCAGCACGAGCAGGATGACGACCAGTTCCCCGATGCCGAGTCCGAACATGGCGCCCTTATATCGCGACCACCGCCGGCGGGTCGAGCGGCTTCAGGCCGCGACGTCCTCCATGGCGATGGCCGCCAGCCGGCGCGCGTCGAGGACCCGCACGCCGCGCGAGGCGTCGAGGACTCCATCCTTCTCCAGGCGGGTCAGGCAGCGGGAGAGGGTCTCGGGCCTCATCCCCAGCAGGCGGGCCACCACCTGCTTGCGCACCGCGTTGGGCCGATCGGCGAGGAAGCGGGCGTGGGCCAGCGCGAAGCGCGCCACCCGCGACAGGCAGTCGCCCTGGCGCCAGTTCACCTCGTCGCGCTGCATCCGGGCCTCGGCCAGGAGCAGGTCCAGCACCACGCGGCCCGGGCTCTTCTCGGGGCCGATCCACTGGGTCATGGCTTCGCCGGCGATGCCGCAGAGCTTGACGCGCGAGAGGGCGCGCACCTCGTAGGGAGAGGGCTCGGCGTTCAGCGCCTCGGTGCACAGCAGCGAGGTGGGGCCGCGCAGCGTGAGCACCAGCTCGGTCCCCCGCGGGCTGACCGCGGAGAGGGCGACGAACCCCTCCTTGATGAAGTACACGGTCCGGGGGCGCTCTCCCTGGGCGCAGACCGTGGCGCCTGCCTCGCGGGTCGTCGGCGTGAGGCGACACCGCCCCTGGGACGCCTGGCCCAGCGAGCACAGGTTGCAGTCGTTGACGGGTGAGATGGATAGCACGGAAGCCCCCGAGCGAAAGGTTCCTGGCTGCTTGATCGGACTCTGTTTGCATGAGCTAGGCCCGGGTATTTCAGGGCTTTTCCCCGCATAGAATGCGCTTTGCCCGAGATCAAGCCATCCCCGGCGCAGGGTTTGCGGTGGATGTGGCGGTACGCAACCTCCCCTCGGCAGTCATCGGCGGGGCGGCCGGGAGGCGCCCTCGTGGCATGATGGCGTCCCTCATGGGAGCCGGCGCGAGATCCTTCCCCCACGCCGTCGAGTGAGCGGCCGATCTCGTGGCAGGCGAGGAGGCGGGCGTGGCTGCCAGACGGCGTCGCCAGACGATCGTGGCCGTGTCCGGGCCGAGCGGATCCGGGAAGACGCGGCTCCTCACACGGCTCATCCCGGCGCTGCGCCGGCGCGGTCTGAAGGTGGGGGCCCTGAAGCACGCCGGTCACGCCCACGACCTGGACCGGCCGGGCAAGGACAGCGCCCGGCTGCGGCGCGCCGGGGCGGTTGCGGTTGTGGTGCAGGCCAGGGCCGAGCTGGCCTTCTTCGGTCTCCCGCTGCGCGGCGGCGCCAGGGCCCTGGCGCGCCTGCTGCCACCGGTGGACCTGGTGCTGGCCGAGGGGTTCAAGGGCGAGGCGCTGCCGAGGCTGGAGGTGCACCGCCGCGCAGTGAGCCGGGACTTCCTCTGCGCTCGGGACCGCCGGGTGGTGGCGGTGATCGGCGACGAGCCCCCGCCGCGGGACCTCCCCCGCTTCCGTCCCTCGGAGGTGGAGCGGCTGGCCGACTTCGTGGTGCGCCGCTTCCGCCTCCGCGTCCGCCGTTCCTAATACCGCGACCGGAGTTTGTCGCTCCGGGCGCTAGGTCGCCCTCCCGGCGGCTCGGGCGCTGGTGGAGCGGATGGAACGCCGACGGAGCGGACGCGACTGTCCCGTTCTCCGGGCCCCAGCGCCCGTGGCTCGACCTCCATCCGGAAAAACGGACGACTATCCGCCATCTTGACACGCCGGAAGCGCCCACCGTAGAGTTCGGGTTCCCCGGGCTGGCGGGCGGCGCGCCCCGGCTCCCCAACGCGCATGAGCCTCGATACCAGTCTCGCCGCGCCGCCCCAGGACCTGGCCCCGGCGCGCGCCGCCTTCATCGCGCCGGAGACCCGCTTCCTCCGGCTGCCCGGCGAGCTGGCGCTGGAGCTGGGCGGCCGGCTCCCCGGCGTGCAGGTGGCCTACCGGACCTGGGGCACGCTCGACCCGGAGGGCCGGAACTGCGTGGTGGTCTGCCACGCCCTCACCGGGTCCGCCGACGTCGACCGCTGGTGGACGCAGATGTTCGGGCCGGGGCAGGCGCTCGACCCGGACCGCGACTTCGTGGTCTGCGCCAACATCCTCGGCAGCTGCTACGGCACGACCGGTCCGACCTCCACCGACCCGGCCACCGGCCGACCCTGGCTGGGCGACTTCCCGGCCTACACCGTCCGCGACATGGTGCGACTGCAGCGCGAGCTGCTGCGGGCGCTGGGGGTGCGCCGGGTGCGGATGGTCATCGGCGGCTCGCTGGGCGGCATGCAGACGCTGGAGTGGGCCCTCATGTACCCGGAGCTGGTGGACGCCATCGTCCCCATCGCCAACCCGGCCCGCCATTCCCCCTGGGCCATCGGCCTCTCCGAGGCCCAGCGCCAGGCCATCTTCGCCGACCCGCTGTGGAAGGGCGGGCGCTACGACCCGGAGCGGCCGCCGGCGGCAGGCCTGGCGGCGGCCCGGATGATGGCCATGTGCACCTACCGGAGCCGCGAGAGCTTCGAGGAGCGGTTCGGCCGCCGGCCGCAGACCGCCGACCTCTTCGCGGTGGAGAGCTACCTGCGCTACCAGGGACAGCAGCTGGTCGACCGCTTCGACGCCGCCACCTACGTGGGCCTCACCGAGGCCATGGACAGCCACGACGTGGCGCGGGGGCGCGGCGACCACGAGGAGGTGCTGCGCGGCCTCAAGGCGCCGGCGCTGGTGGTGTCCATCCCCAGCGACGTGCTCTACTTCCCGGCCGAGCAGGAGGAGCTCGCCCGGCTGCTCCCCCACGCGCGGCTGGTGCGCCTCGAGTCGCCGCACGGGCACGACGCCTTCCTCATCGAGGTGGAGGCCCTCTCGGCGATGGTGGCCGCCTTTCGCGCCGAGGTGGAGGGGCGCCGCCCCGCCCGGCCGGCCCAGCCCGTCCCGGCGGCCCGGCCGCGCCAGCCCATCAGCCTGCTGGTGCTGGGGAAGGGGAAGGTGGGCTCGAACCTCCTCGATCAGGTGCGGGCGCAGCGCCGCAGCCTGGAGAGCGACTACGACTTCGACCTCAGGGTGGTGGGGCTCGCCGACTCGCGCCGCGCCCTCCTCGACGAGGCCGGCCTGGACCTGGAGCGCTGGCGGGAGGTGCTGGCGGCCGCGCCCGAGACCGGGCCGGTCGGCGCCGCCAGCGCGGCCCCGCTGCTGGATCGGCTGCAGCGGCTGCCGGCCCCGGTGCTGGTGGACCTCACCGCCGCCGACGGCATGGAGGCGGTCTACGCGGAGGCCTTCCGGCGGGGGATCCACGTGGTCTCCGCCAACAAGCGGCCGCTGGCGGCGCCCCGGGCCGTGCGCGAGCGGCTCTTCGCGGCCAGGCGCCAGGGCCACTGCCACTACCACTACGAGACCACCGTGGGCGCGAGCCTCCCGGTCATCGACACCCTGAAGAACCTGGTCCGCACCGGGGATCGGGTCCGGCTGGTGGAGGGGTCGCTCTCGGGCACGCTCGGCTTCGCGCTCTCCGAGGCTGCCAAGCGCACCCCGCTCTCGATGTCGCTGCGCTGGGCGCGCGAGCTGGGGTACACCGAGTCGGATCCGCGGGAGGACCTCTCCGGCCTCGACACGGCGCGCAAGGCGGTGATCCTGGCCCGCGAGATGGGGCTCGAGGTCGAGGTGGAGGAGGTGCGGCTCGAGCCCTTCGCGCCGCCGGAGGTGACCGCCCCGGGCACGGCCGAGGCGCTCACCGACGCACTGCGCGCCTGGGACCGGGCCTTCGCCGAGAAGGTGCGGCAGGTCCGCGAGGCCGGCGACGAGCTGCGCTACCTGGCGCGGATCGACCTCGCCGGCGGGACCGTCAGCGTGGGCTTCGAGGAGGTGGGCCCGGCCCACCGCGCCGCGCGGCTCAGGGACGTCGAGGCGTACGTGGCCTTCACCACCGACCGGTACCGCGAGAGCCCGCTTCTGGTGCAGGGGGTCGGGGTCGGCGGGGCCATCACCGCCGGGGGCGTGCTGGCGGACGTGCTGCGGGTGGCGGCCGCCCTGGGTGTGCGGGCGAGCTGGAGCGGGTAGGGCGAAGGAGCCTCGCCTGCCGGCGCTGGATCGCCTGGTGGCGGATGGGATGGCGAGACGGGCGGAGCCGCCGTGGACTCTCAGGGACCGGCGCCCGGCCGCGCCACCCGGTAGCGCCGCATCTTGCCCTGGAGCGTGGTGGGCTTGAGCCCGAGCAGGGCGGCCGCGCCGCCGGGGCCGTAGACGCGCCCCCCGGCGGCGGCGAGCGCCCGCGTGAGGAGCGCCTTCACCTCGTCGTCGAAGCAGCCGGGGGGTGTGAGCGCGGGGCCAGGCGGGTGAGCCTGCCGCGCGGCAGGCGGAGGGGAGCGCGTCGCCTGCGAGCCTCCCCCGACCGGCGCCGCGCCACCGCTCCGCTCCGGGGGCGGCAGCTCGGGGAGGGTGAGCTCGGAGCCGGTCGAGAAGATGAGGGCACGCTGCAGGAAGTTCTCGAGCTCCCGGACGTTGCCGGGCCAGGGCCAGGCCTCCAGGGCGCGCCAGGCCGCCTCGGGGACCGAGGGCGGCCGGCGGTGCATCAGCGCCGCCTGCCGGGCCAGGAAATGGGTGGCGAGCGGCCGAATGTCCTCCGGGCGCTCCCGCAGCGGCGGCAGCTGGATGGGGACGATGGCCAGCCGGTAGTAGAGGTCCTGGCGGAAGGCGCCGCGCTCCACCATCTCCTCCAGGTTGCGGTTGGTGGCGGCCACCACCCGGACGTCCACCGAGACGGTCTCGGTCCCGCCTACCCGCGTGAGCTCCCGCTCCTGGAGGACGCGCAGGAGCCGGACCTGCACCGAAGGTGGGGCGTCGCCCACCTCGTCGAGGAAGAGGGTGCCGCCGTCGGCCTGCTCGAAGCGCCCCGGCCTGCGGTGGGTGGCGCCGGTGAAGGCCCCCCGCTCGTGGCCGAACAGCTCCGACTCGATGAGCCCCTCCGGGATGGCGCCCAGGTTGACGGTGACGAAGGGGGCGTTGAAGCGCGGGCTGAACTCGTGGATGAGGCGGGCCAGCCCCTCCTTGCCGGTGCCGGTCTCGCCGCGGACGAGCACCGTCGAGGTCGAGGGCGCCGCCAGCCGCACCCGCTCCATCACCCGGCGCATGGCCGGGCTCTCGGCCACGTAGCGCCCATCCCGCTTGAACTCCCGGATCCGCTCCTTGAGCAGGGCGTTCTCGCGGTCGAGCAGGCGGTTGAGGCGCCGCACCTCCTCCACCATCAGGCCGTTGTGGAGGGCGATGGCCACCAGGTGCGCCACCTGTCTCGCCACCTGGAAACAGCAGTCGAGCAGCCCTTCCCTGGGCGGGTGGGCGATGTCCAGGGTCCCGAGCGCCTGGTCCTCGAAGACCAGCGGGAAGGAGACCAGCGAGCCGTAGCCCAGCGCGGCGAGCTGCGCCTCCTCCCGGAAGCGCGGGCTCTCGGCGCTCAGGGGGTCGAGGACCAGCGGCCGGCGCTCGGCCAGGGCGCGGCCGGCGGCCGACCCCTCCAGGGCGAAGGTGGTGCCGAGCCCGGCCGAGGGATGGAGCGGGTCCGAGACCAGCACCACCCGGGCGCGGCCCGGCTGCCCCTCGAGGAGGCGGTTGATGGCCACCCGCGTCTCGCCGAAGCGGCGGTTCAGGAGTCGGCCGGTCCGCTCCAGCACCGCCTCCAGATCCACGGTGGCAAGCACCGCCTCGATGGCCTCCTCCACGATGCGGTCGTGGACGTCTTCGGGCTGGTGCATGGGCAGGATGGGAATCGCCATCCCTGCGGTCTACCCAAATATCGGTGTCAGCGCCACCCAGATACCGGTGTGGCCCGAGGCGTAGGTTTTCAAAGAGGAGTCATTTCAGGCTCGTACGAGATGGCGAGCGAATTGCTCTGCTTTCTGCAGGCGCCGCGGGAGGCGTGGCGCGACACCGAGCCATGGAGGCCCGGACGCCGGAACGACGGGAGAGAGCAATGGAAGCCATCGAGACCCTGATGAGGGAGCATCGCATCATCGAGCGCGCCTGCGACGCGCTGGCGGCCTTCGCCGAGGAGGCCC
>DASRTO010000068.1:0-2456 GCA_035655915.1 Anaeromyxobacteraceae bacterium | reverse complement strand
ACACCTCGAGCCCTTCCTTGGCTCCGGCGACCCCGCGCTGCGAGGACTGGCCTCGTGGGCCCTGGCCGGCACCGGCTGGAAGCCCTCGCCCCTCCAGGCCGAGGCGCTCCGCGCCGACGAGGCCGAGTTCTCCCTGTACGTTGGAGGAAAGCTCCTCACCTGCCGGGTGTGCGACGCCGCCGCCGTCGGGGACGGGTGACCGGCGGACCCGCCACCGCCACCACCCGAAAGGGGTTCGGGGCAGCCCCGAGGGCTGCGTGCTCGGCCCGTCGCGGCGGTGGCGTGCTAGCGTAGCGCGGTGAGCAACGCACTCGAGGTGGAGCACCTCTCGGTGGCCTTCGGCCACCAGCGCGTGCTGGACGACGTGACCTTCGCGGTCCCCGAGCGGGAGGCGGTGGCGGTCATCGGCCCCAACGGCTCCGGCAAGACCGTCCTCTTCCGCGCCCTCATCGGGGCCATCCCCTCCGCGGGCGCCGTCCGCTGGGCGCCCGGGACGCGCATCGGCTACGTTCCGCAGAAGCTGGACATCGAGCGCGACCTGCCGGTGAACGGCCTGGACTTCCTCCGCGCCCGGGCGGCGCTGGCGGGGGCCGGGCCGGAGGAGGTCTCCCGGGCGCTCGACCTGTTGGGGCTGGCGCGCGAGCTGGCGGCCCGGCCCATCGGCGTCCTCTCCGGCGGCCAGTTCCAGAGGCTCCTGCTGGCGTTCGCCCTGGTGGGACGCCCGACCGTGCTCATGTTCGACGAGCCCACCGCGGGCGTGGACGAGCCCGGCGAGGAGCTGGTCTACGGCACCATCCGCCGGCTCCAGGAGGAGGAGGGGCTCACGCTGCTCCTCATCTCCCACGAGCTCTCCCTGGTCTACCGCCACGCCTCGGCCGTGCTGTGCCTCGGGCGCGGTCGGCCCTGCTTCGGGCCCCCGCGGGAGATCCTGACACCGGAGCGGATCGCCGAGGTGTACGGCACCCCGGTCAAGTTCCACCGCCATGACGCTCACCGCTAGCTCGCTGGCGCTCGCCGTGGCCATGTCCGCCGCCGCCGGCCTGGTCGGTAGCTTCGCGGTGATGCGCCGCATGGCGCTCGCCTCCGACGCCATCTCCCACGTGGCCCTCCCCGGCATCGGCCTGGCGCTCGCCTTCGGGGTCCACCCGCTGCTCGGCGCCGGCGCCGCCCTGCTCCTGGGGACGCTGCTCATCTGGGGGCTGGAGCGGCGCACCGGCATCGCCACCGAGACCCTGGTGGGCGTGGTCTTCTCCACCGCACTGGCCGTCGGCAGCCTGCTGGCCTCCGGGGAGGACCTGATCGACGCGCTGCTGGGCGCTCCCGGGCGCGCCGGGCCGCTGGAGGTGGCGGTGGGCCTCGCCGCCGCCGCCGCGGTGGTGGCCTTCGTGGTCCTGGCCCGCCACCGCCTGCTGGTCGCGCTCATCTCGCCGGAGATCGCCACCACCGCCGGGATCCCGGTGCGACGGCTGGACCTCCTCTACCTCCTGGCCTTCGCGCTCACGGTGGCCCTCGGGCTGCGCTACCTGGGCGTCCTGCTCATGGGCTCGCTGCTCATCATCCCGGCGGCCACCGCCCGGTACGTGGCCCGGAGCCTCGCCGGGATGTTCGGGGTGGCGGTCGCCGCGGCGGTGCTCTCGACCGCCGGCGGGACCTGGCTGGCGGCGCGGCTCGGTCGCCCGAGCGGGCCGGTGATCGTGGCCTGCGCCGCCGGTCTGTTCCTCTTGGCCCTGCTGGCGCGCCGGGGCCGGTAGCTCCGGCGAGGGGCGGCCCGGCCCCAACTGGCCGCGGCCAACGGCCCGCCGCCGCGCTCTCATGAACATCGCGGCGCGCCTCTACCCCACGGTCGCGGTGTGATCGGCCGGCGGCGCCCCCGCGGCGCCTCGAGCGCTACGGGACCGCGGCGACGCCGAGGCGGAGCTCCAGGCCGCCGGGCGGAGTCCGCCACCGGCGACGCGTTCGCGACCCGGACCCCACGAGGGGCGTGGGGCACCCTGCGCGGCCCGGAAGGGGCTACCAAAGTCCGCAACCATCTCTTCCGGCGCTCGTCCCACGGGGCACGAGGAGACTGCCATGACCACATCGAGGCTCTGGGCTCCGGCTGCCACACTCGCCCTCCTGCTGTCCTGCGGCGGCGGCGACGTTGGGACGGGGACCATCAACGTGCGGCTGGTCGACGGCCCCATCACCGGCTACAAGCAGCTCAACGTGAACATCCAGAGGGTGGAGATCGCCGGCGAAGGCGGTTGGGTGACGCTGGGCGAGCCGAAGCAGACCTACGACCTCTTGAGCCTCACCGGCGGCGTCTCGGCCACGCTGGTGGAGGGCAAGACCATCCCCGCCGGCCACTACGGGCAGATGCGCCTGGTCCTGGGGCCCGGCAACACCATCGTGCTGGCGGACGGGACGGTGGCGGACCTCAAGGTTCCATCCGGGATGCAGTCGGGGATCAAGCTGCT
>DASRTO010000067.1:0-5556 GCA_035655915.1 Anaeromyxobacteraceae bacterium | reverse complement strand
CGACATGCAGCGCCTGCTCTCGCAGGCGCCGAGCGGGTACCGGGCCACGGTCAGCTACGGGGAGCGGGCCGTCGACTGGCCGGCCCCCAACCACTGCCACATGGTGTTCAAGCACGACTTCCTGGTCCCGCCCTTCCACTGCGGCGTGGTGTCGGCGGCCATCGAGATGATGGGCGGCCGCAACGTCCAGGCCGCGGGACGCCAGACCGGCTTCCTGGAAGCCGAGTACGACTTCGAGTGGGAGTGAGTTCTAGTCCCAGGTGACGAGGAACTCGCAGGCCGGCTGCCCGTCGAAGCGGCACTTGAGGTGCCGGCTGACGCCGTTCCTGGCCCCGGCCAGCGCCAGCGAGCCCTCCTGCCAGGCGGGGATGGCCACCTCGCAGGTGAGCCGGGCCGGGTCCCGCACCGGGTCCACCCCGGCCCGCAGGAAGTGGCGAAAGCGGTTATCGGCCTCGGGGATGGTCTCGAAGACCCCGCCGTCGAAGTACTTGGTCCACAGGAGCCCGGCCCGCTTGAAAAGGGTGGTGGGCGAGCCCACCGAGAGCAGCACCCGGTAGGGCAGGGACAGGTCGCGCTGGGCCACCTCGCGCGCGAAGTCGCGCAGGGCCTCGAGGCCGCCTGCGGCGGCCACCGCCTCGGCCATGGCGTTCCACACGTGCACCGGGTACCAGCCGTGGCCGTGAAGGGGGTGCCGCATGGTCTCCCGCGCGGCCTCGTCGAGGCCGGAGCGGTAGCGCGTCACCGCCTCGTGGCCGTAGCGCTCCTCGATCCAGGCCAGCCCGTGGATGAGCGCCGATCCCTTGACGTTCATCTCACTTCACCACGTGGGCGGTGATCATGATGACGTGGCCGTTCTTGACCTCGCGGTCCACCACCAGGTCGCGGCTGTCGAACCCTGCGTCCAGGAACAGCTCCGCGAAGTCGTGGCGCGAACGGTAGATGAGCGGCCAGTCGCCCACCCAGTCCATGAAGGTCTGGGAGGGGTTGCCGTCGGCGTAGTTGCCGACGAGCAGCTCGCCGCCGTCGCGCACCGAAGCCCGCACCGTGCGCAGCAGTCCCACCGCGATGTTGCGGGGCAGGTAGTCGAACAGGCCCAGCGAGATGACGTAGTCGGTGTCGGCCAGCGAGGGAGGCACGTCGCGGGATCGGGCCAGCCGCACCGCGTTTTCCTGGACGAACTCGAAGCGCTCCCCGAAGGGGCCGAGGACGCGCCGGGCGTAGTTCAAGGCCTCGCCGTCGTTGTCCACCGCCACCCAGCGGGCCCGCGTCCCGCCTCCGGCGTCGAGGAGCTCCCGCTCCAGGCGGCACGGCCCGCAGGCGATGTCGGCGATCCTGGCCTCGGGCCGCCCCGAGACCCGGGCCGCCAGCCAGCCCTTCACGTAGTCCTTGCGGTCCACCGCGGCCTTCACCGCCGGCAGGTCGAGCGCGTAGTCGTCGAGCACCCGCTCGATGCCGTCGGGGGCCTTCTGCTGCAGGTACAGCAGGTCCATCATGGCGTGGTCGCCGGCGTAGCCGCGCGGCTTGGTGAGGGCCCGCTCGATGAAGCGGCTCCGGCAGAAGAAGCCGGAGACCAGGCGCCGGAAGGTGGTCTGGGTATCGCGGATGAGGTCCTGCGCGCCGGCGAGGTGGCTCTCGATGTCCCGCGCCGCCACCATGAGGGCGTCCACCGACAGGCCGAACTGGTCCCGGTAGCTGGGCGGGGCCCGCTTCTCCAGTTGGATCTGGCGCTCCAGCGCCTCCACCTCGGCCTGGAACGCCGCCACGATGTTGTAGAAGTCGCCGAGGTAGCTCGCGTACATCATGTGCGAGACCGCTCCCCTCCCCCCGGCCGAGGGACCCTTTTCCGTGTCCCCGGAAAGGCACCTGGATTCGCGGCCGGGAGGCGAATCAGGCTGGACGACTCATCCTAGTATGGGACGCACGGTGGACGCGAACCTTGGCGGAATCCGCCAAATGCGCGGGCCGCGCTGGCGCTGCGCCCCATGCGTATCGATCTGCTTTCGGGCCGCGAAGCGGCCCCGGCCGGGAGTCCGGCCGTAGCAGGGGGGAGGCTCCGGCGGCTCCGCCGACGGAGGGGGGCGGCACGCCCCCTGGCAAATGAGGCTAGTGCCGCCCGGAGCGATAAGCTCCGGTCGCGGCACTAGCGCGCCGGCGGCGCTCCACCCAGCGGAAAGCGGTCGAGCGCCTCGTAGCGGGCGCCCCCGGGGGACAGGTAGGAGCGGTAGAGGACGAGCTCGGTGGCGCGCCATGGCGCGCCCTCCATCCCGGCCACCTGCGCCAGCGCCCCCCCCAGGCCCGGGGCGCCGCGCCCTTCCCGGGCCCGGCCCAGCGTGAGGTGCGGGCTGAAGGAGCGCGCCTCCGGAGGGAAGCCCAGCGGCGCCAGCCGCCGCCCCACCTCGGCGGCGAGGCCCGCCAGGGCTTCGATCTCGCCGCCCACCCCTGCCCACACCACCCGCGGGCGGCGGGCGCTGGGGAAGCCCCCCGCCCCCTTGAGCTCCAGGGCCAGCGGACGCGCCTGGCCGGCGGTGGCCGCCAGGGCGGCCCGGAGCGCCGGGAGGCGCTCCTCCGGGACGGCGCCCAGGAACTGCAGGGTGAGGTGCACGTTCTCGGCGGGCAGCCAGCGCACCTCCTCAGCGTGCCGCCCGGCGGCGCGCCGCAGCTCCGCCTGCATGGCCGCCAGGCGGCGCCGGGCCGCCTCGGGGGGATCGAGCGCCACGAAGAGGCGGAGGTTCACGGCGCGGTCCGGCTGCCCCTGCGCTCGCACGCTCTCATTCGACCGTCACCGACTTGGCCAGGTTTCTCGGCTGGTCCACGTCCGTCCCCTTCAGGTCGGCCACGTGGTAGGCCAGGAACTGCAGCGGCAGGATGGTGAGCAGCGGCGCCAGCAGCGGGGGGGCCTGGGGCACGGTGAGGACCGCCGAGGCCAGCGTGGCCGCTCGGGTGTCGCCCTCGGCCACCACCGCGATCACCTGGCCGCCGCGGGCCCGGACCTCCTCGATGTTCCCCAGCGTCTTCTCGTAGGCCGGCTCCGGGACCGCCATCACCACCACCGGAAGAGACTCGTCGATGAGGGCGATGGGGCCGTGCTTCATCTCGCCGGCGGCGTACCCCTCGGCGTGGACGTAGGAGATCTCCTTGAGCTTCAGGGCCCCCTCCAGCGCCACCGGGAACTGGCTGCCGCGGCCCAGGAAGAGGACGTCGCGGGCCTGGAGGCAGCGCCGCGCCACCGGGATGACCGACGGCTCCTGCCGGATCACCTGCTCCATCTGCAGCGGGACCTGCCGCAGCGCCGTGAGCTGGACCTGCGCCTGCTCGGCGTCCAGGGCTCCGCGCAGCCGGCCCAGCTTCACCGCCAGCAGGAAGAGCGCCGCCAGCTGGGTGGTGTAGGCCTTGGTGGAGGCCACGCCGATCTCCGGGCCGGCGTGGGTGTGGAGGGTGCCCTGACACTCGCGGGAGATGGCCGAGCCCACCACGTTGCAGATGGCCACGGCGCGCGCGCCGCGCCGCTTGGCCTCCTTCACCGCCGCCAGCGTGTCGGCGGTCTCCCCCGACTGGGAGACGGCCAGGCACAGGGTCCGCGGGCCTACCAGCGGCTCGCGGTGGCGGAACTCGCTGGCCAGCTCCACCTCCACCGGCAGCCGCGCCAGGGACTCGATCATGATGCGCCCGGAGAGGCCGGCGTGGTAGCTGGTGCCGCAGGCCACGATCGACACCCGCTCCAGCGAGCGAACGTACCCTTCGTCGAGCTCCAGGCCGTCCAGCACCACGTCTCCGCGCTCCAGCGAGGCGCGGCCGCGGATGGTGTCGGTTACCGCCCGCGGCTGCTCGTGGATCTCCTTGTGCATGAAGTGCTTGTGGCCTTCCTTCTCCGCGGCCACCGCGCTCCACTCGATGTGGCGCGGCTGCCGATCGCGGGCCCGGCCGTCGGGCCCCTCGACGCGCACGCCTTGGGGGGTGAGCAGGGCCAGCTCCCCCTCCTCGAGGTAGATCACCTCGCGGGTGTGCTCCAGGATGGCGGGGACGTCGGAGGCCAGGAAGCTCTCCCCCTTCCCGAACCCGACCACCAGCGGCGAGGCGTTCTTGGCGGCCACGATCTCGCCCGGGCGGCTCGAAGAGACCACCGCGACGGCGTAGGTGCCCTGCACCTTCCGGAGGGCGGCCCGCACCGCCGCCGCCAGGTCGGAAGCGCCGGCGCCGAGCTCGTCGGCCACCAGGTGGGCCACGATCTCGGTGTCCGTCTCCGAGGCGAAGCGGTGGCCCCGGCCGGCCAGCGCCGCCTTGAGCTGGAGGTGGTTCTCGATGATGCCGTTGTGCACCACCGCCACCCCGCCGTAGGCGTGGGGATGGGCGTTCTCGTCCGAGGGGCGCCCGTGGGTGGCCCAGCGCGTGTGGCCGATACCGGTGGTCCCGGCCAGCGGCTGCCGCTCCAGGAGGCCGACCAGGTTGGCGAGCTTCCCCTTGCTGCGCTGGATCTGCAGCCCGTCCGGCCCCACCACCGCCACTCCCGCCGAGTCGTAGCCGCGGTACTCGAGGCGCCGGAGGCCCCCCAGGATGAGGTCCACGCAGGGTCTCGGTCCGACGTAGCCGACGATGCCGCACATGCGACCGTTATAGCCTAGCGGCGGCGCCGGCGCGGCGCCGGGCGTGCCCCGCGGCGCGCGGCCCGGGCGGTCCGCGCCGCCTTGGCCCTGGCCCATCCCGGCTTGACGACCTGGCGGGCGCGCCCCAGCGCCAGGGCCCCCGGCGGCACGTCCTCGGTGAGCGTGGAGCCGGCGGCGACGTAGGCCCCCTTGCCCAGGCGGATGGGAGCCACCAGGATGGCGTCCGATCCCACGAAGACCCCGTCGCCGATCACCGTGGGGTGCTTGCGCTCGCCGTCGTAGTTGCAGGTGACGGTGCCGCAGCCCACGTTCACCCCGGCGCCGATGGTGGCGTCGCCCAGGTAGGTGAGGTGGTTGGCCTTCGACCCCTTGCCCACGGTGGTCTTCTTCAGCTCCACGAAGTTGCCGATGTGGACCCCGTCGGCGAGCACGCTCTCCGGCCGCAGCCGCGCGAAGGGGCCGACCCGGCAGCCGCGCCCGATGCGGGCCTGGGTCAGCACGCAGTAGGGAAGCACCTCTGTACCGTCCCCGATCTCGGCGTCGGCCAGGACCGATCCCTGGCCGATGCGGCAGCCGCGCCCGACCGTGGTCTGCCCGGCGAGCCGCACCGAGGGCTCGATGACCGTGTCCGGCCCCACCGCCACCCCCTCGTCGGCGTCGAAGCGCTCCGGGTCCTCGATGGTCACTCCCCGCTCCATCAGGGAACTGGCCACCCGTCGCACCAGCGCGCGCGCCGCCAGGGAGAGCTCCTCCTGGTCGTTCACTCCCATGGCCTCCATCGAGGGGACCTTCGCCGCCATCGCCCCCGGCCCCTCGGCGGCCAGCGCCACCAGGTCGGTGAGGTAGAACTCGCGCTGGGCGTTCCTGCGGTCCACCTTGCCCAGGGTGCTCCACAGGAACCCGGCGTCGGCGCAGTAGAGCCCGGCGTTGACCTCCTTGATCTGCCGCTCCTCCG
>DASRTO010000066.1:0-12621 GCA_035655915.1 Anaeromyxobacteraceae bacterium | reverse complement strand
CAACGGAGGTGGGAGCGGGGAGGACATCCCCTTCTAGCCCCAGGATCGAGGTACCCCGGCGCCGCGCGGGGAGCGTGGTAGCATCGAATCCCTCCCCGCATGGCGCCCTCGCTGGTCGAGAAGTACGAGATCATCCTCGCCGCCGACCCGAAGTCCAGGGTCTTCGTCGAGCTCGCCAAGGCCCTGCTGGAGCGCGGCGACCACGGCCGCGCCGCGCAGGTGTGCCGGAGGGGCCTGGAGCACCACCCCTCCTCGGTCCAGGGCCGGGTGCTGCTGGGGAGGGCGCTGCTGGCGGGCGGGGACGAGCGGGCCGGCCTCATCGAGCTGGAGTCGGCGGCCGCCGTCGAGCCGGCGAACCCGTACGGCTGGAACCTCGCCGCCGAGGTGCTGGTGGAGCAGGGGCTGCACGCCCGGGCCGTCGGCATCCTCGAGAAGGCGCTGGAGCTGCAGCCCTCGAACGAGAAGCTCCTGGGCTGGTTGGAGCGGGCCCGAGCCGAGGCGGGCGCGGCGCCGCCGCCGCGGGAGGGGAACGGCAACGGCGAGGCAGCTTCCCGGCCCGAGGCGCCGCCGCGCCTGGACCGGACGCCGGTGCCGGGAACGCCGCTGCGCGGCGACGGCGCCGGCAACGGCCGCCCGGCCCCCTCCGGAACCGCCGGGCCGCCTCCGTCGCGCCCGGCGACCACCCCTCCCCTGCCTCGTGCCGCCGTGGGGTCGCCGCCGCCGCGCCCGGCCACCACGCCCGCCCCCCCGCCGTTCAGGCGCCCGACGCAGAGACCGCCGGCCACCACCCCGACCGGCACCCGCCTCGCCCTGGACAAGCTCCCGGACGAGCCCCTGGCCCCGGCCGCGCGGTCCGCGCCGGCCGCCCCGGCTGCCGACCCCAAGGAGGCGGCCCGCATCGCCTCGGAGTACGAGCGGCAGCTGCGGGAGCAGATGCTCGCCAAGGAGCGCGAGCCGCCCCCCACCTTCCTCCGGCGCCACTGGCTGCCGCTCTCGCTGGGCGCGCTGCTCCTGGTGGGCGGCGGCGGCGGCGCCCTCATCTACCGCGCCGTCCGGGAGAAGAACCGGGCCGCCGAGGTGAAGACCTACGTCGAGGCGGCGCGCAAGGGGCTGGCCCGCGACACCGCCGGGGCGCTGCGGGAGGCGGCCCGGGTGCTCAAGGAGGCGCGGGACCTCGAGCCCGAGAACGCCGAGGCGGCCTCCCTCTCGGCCCAGGTGGCGGCCCTCCTCGCCGTCGACTTCGGCGACCACGAGGCCCGCGAGCTGGCGAGGACGCTGGCGGCCTCCCCGCGGGCCGGCGAGGGCGCCATCGCGGCCAGGTACCTCCTGGCCTCCACCCCGGCGGAGCGGCGTGCCGCCGCTGAGCCCCTCCAGAGCGCCCCCGGCCTGGCCGGCCCGCTCGTCCAGATCCTGGCGGCCCAGGTGCTCCTGGCCAGGGGCGAGGCGCAGTCGGCCCTGGCGCGGCTGGAGGTCGCCGCCAAGGGATCGCCGCCCTCGCTGCGGGCCCTGGCCGACCTGGGCGACTACTACCGGGAGCGCGGCGAGCTGGAGCCGGCGCTGGGCTACTACCGGGCCGCGCTCTCGGCCCACGCCACCCACCCCCGCTCCGCCATCGGCGCGGCCGAGGTGAGGCTCTCCTTGAAGCGCGAGATCGCCGAGGGGCTGGCGGCGCTGCGGGCGGTGGAGGCCGACGAGGCCAGCCCGCCCCCGAACGCCGACCGGGTGCGCTTCGAGCTGGCCTACGCGCGCCTGCTCGGCGCCACCGGGCAGCGGGCCGCGGCCGGCGAGCGGCTGGCGCGCGCGGCCGATCGGCTGGGCGGCCGCCCCGAGCTTCCCGCCGCCGCCGCCGAGATCCACATGGCCGCCGGGGCCTACGGGGACGCCGAGCCGGAGGCCCGCCGCGCCGTCAAGCTCGCCCCCCGCGAGGCGGGCTACCGGGTGCTGCTGGCGCGGGCCCAGGCCGGGCACGGGCGCTACCGGGAGCTCCTGCGCGAGAGCGACGGGTTCGAGTCGCGCGAGTTGCGGCTGTGGCGCGGCGTCGCCCGCTACGAGCTGCGCGACTACCGGGGCGCCAAGGCCGAGCTGCAGCGGACCCGCCGCGAGTCGCGCATGCCCGCCGAGGCGGCTGCCTACTACGCGCTCTGCGACTGGGGCCTGGGGCGGGAGCGCGAGGCGCGGGCCCTCCTGGAGAAGCTCACCTCGCTGCCGCGGCCGCCGGCGCTGGCCTACGTGGCCTCGGGCCACGTGAACCACGCCCGGGGGAGCCTGGCCGAGGCCGAGCAGGACTTCCGCCAGGCGGTGGAGACCGACCCGTCGAGCCTGGAGGGCAACTGCGCCCTGGGGCGGCTGCTGCTCGCCCGCGAGGAGGCCAAGGAGGCGCGGGCCTACCTGGAGCGGGCGGTGGCGCTGAACCCGTTCCACGCCGAGGCCCGGCTGGCCCTGGGCCAGGCCCTCCTCTCGCTCGGCGAGCCGCGGGCGGCCCGCGACGCCTTCGGGGCCCTGCTGGCCGAGAACCCGCACGACGCCGCGGCGCTGCGCGGCCTCTCGGCGGCGGTGCTCGCCGGCGGCAACTCCGCCGAGGCCCGGGCGGCGGCCGAGCGGGCGGTGGCCGCCGACGGGAAGAGCCCCGCCTCCTGGCTAGCCCTCGGCCGCGCCGCCCAGACCCAGGGCGACGGCGGGGCGGCCCGGCGCGCCTACGAGAGGGCCATCCAGCTCGCCCCCAGGGGCGAGACCGCCGTCGAGGCCCGCCGCCGCCTCGACGAGGCGCGGCGGCTCAGGTAGCGGATGCGTTCCGGCGGCCGGCGACCCTCGGCGACTTCCGGCGCGCCCGCCGGGCCTCCCCGGCAGCCAGGTACCGGACCTGGACCAGGCCGGAGGGGAAGGTCCTCGCTCCGGCGAGGCGGAAAGGCCGCGTCGGGAGCGGCGCCTGGAAGAGCCGTATCCCGTCGCCGAGCACCACCGGGACCAGCGTGAGCGTCAGGTCGTCGACGAGGCCGGCGGCGAGGAACTGCGAGACCACGGCGCCGCCGTCGACGTAGGCCCGGCGCACGCCGTCGGCGGCGAGGCGCGCCACCACGGACTCGGGAGCACCCCCGAGGAACAGCTCCCCATGCCGCGCCGTCGCCGGATGGTGCGTCAGCACGAAGACGCGCTTCTTGCCGTACGGCCAGCTCGCGAAGCCGAGCACCACGTCGTAGGTCCCGCGCCCGATGACCACCGCGTCCACCGCGTCGAAGAACGCCTGGTAGCCGTGCTCCTCGCCCTCGAAAGGCTTCAGCCAGTCGAGCGCGCCGCCCGGGCCGGCGATGAAGCCGTCGAGGCTCATGCCGACGAACACCGAGCAGGTCGGGCGGAACATCCTTCCTGCATAGGCGGCCCCTGGCCCGGCATCAACGAGGCGCCCCGAGCGGGGGCGGGGGCGGTGTGCGAGCCGTCCCTCCTCGAGCGCTGGCACGAGCGGGCGGCCCTCGCCGCCCAGGCCGGCGGCGTGGCCCTCACCGTCGCCAGCGCCCGGCCTCGACGAAGCTGTAGTAGCCGCCGGCGGCCACGATGACGTGGTCGCGGGCCAGGACCCCCACCACCTCGGCGGCGGCCCGCAGGCGCTCGGTGAGGTCCAGGTCCTCGGCGCTGGGCGACGGATCGCCGGAGGGATGGTTGTGGACGAACACCACCCCGTGGGCCCCCTCGCGGACCGCGGGGCGCAGGGCGTCGCGCGGCGACACCGGGCACTGGGTGAGCGAGCCCTCGGCCACCTGGGCGGCCCGGATGAGCCGCCCCCGGACGTCGAGGAGCACCACGTGGAAGCACTCCCGCTCGGCGTGGGCGGCATGGCGCATGAGCTCGTGGACCCGGGCCGGATCGAGGCAGCGCTCCCCGCGCCGGGGCGGGGCCCAGGCCCCGCGCCGCCCCAGCTCGAAGGCCGCGGCGATGGCGGCGGCGCGCGCCGGCCCGATGCCGGGAAGGCCGGAGATCACCTCGGCCGGGGCCCAGGCCAGCTCGGCCACCGGCATGGTCTCGGAGAGCGCCAGCGCCGCGGCCCGGGCCGAGATTCGGCCGGTTCCCGAGCCCAGGATCAGCGCCAGGAGGTCGGCGTCGGAGAGGGCCCGCGGCCCCTCGGCGAGGAGGCGCTCGCGCGGCCGGTCGGAGGGCTCCCGCGCGGCTCTCGCGGCGTCGACATCCGGCGGGGCGGGGTCCGGTGGCACGGCGCCGAGCTCAGCAACCGCCGTGCCGGCGGAATTCCCTCCCGCGGCGGGCGACAGGAGGGGGCGACGGGAGGCCGGCGGCGACGCGGGCGGGCCGCGCCCCGGACGGCGGGCCGGGTCCGAGCCCGGCCTCCGGGGCGCCAGGGATGCCTCCGTGGTGCGATCGGCGGGGGACGAGCCCCCGCCCTACTTGGCCTTGACCAGCTCGGCCTCGATCTCGATGGCGACCTCGTCGCCCACCACCGGGCCGGCCTCGATGGTCTTCGAGTAGGTGAGGCCGAAGTCCTTGCGGTTGATCCTGGTGGAGGCGGAGACGCCACGCCTGGTATTGCCCCAGGGGTCCTTGATCTCCGGGGTCGGGCCTGTCACGTCGAGGGTCACCGGCTTCGTCACGCCGTGCATGGTGAGGTCGCCCGTGACCTTGAGCTTGCCCGCGCCTGCCTTCTCCACCTTGGTGGACTTGAAGGTGATGGTGGGGTACTTGGCGACGTCGAAGAAGTTCGGCGAGCGCAGGTCCTCGTCCCGCTTCGGCTCCCGCGTGTTGATGGCGGTGACGTCGACGGTGGCCTCGACCTTCGACTTGGCGATGTCGGCGTCGTCGAGCACCACGGTGCCGGTGACCTTGCCGAGCTCGCCCTTGACGGTGCTGATGACCAGGTGCTTCACGCCGAAGATGGCGTGGGTGTGGGCGGAGTCGATCTGCCAGTTGCTCGCGGCGCCGAAAGCCAGCCCCGGGAGGGCCAGCGCCAGGGCGGCGCCGATGGGTGCGATGCGCTTCATGTGGTTCTCTCCTCGTGGTTTCACTGCGGGTTTGCGCCCTCCCGGAGCTCGAAGCTCCGCATCCCCAGGCTGCCGTAGTGGAAGCCCTCGAAGACGGGGACGGCGTTCTCCCCGTCCGCGGCGGCGCCGAGGACGGGGAAGATGGGGTCGAAGTGCTCGCTGGTGGGGGCGGCCCTGGCGGCGTGCGGGGCCCGCCGCCGGTAGGCGAGGAGCGCGGGGAAGTCCCGCGCCGAGAGCCGCTCGGCCACCCAGCGGTCGAAGGCGGCCGCCCAGGGCTCGGCCGGGCGCTCCTTGCGGGAGAGGTCGACCAGGCCCAGGTTGTGCACCACGCCGCCGCTGCCGAGGAGCAGCACCCCCTGGTCGCGCAGCGGAGCCAGGGCCTGGCCCAGGCGCCACAGCTCCTCCGGCTCGGCGTCGGGGAGCGAGATCTGGACCACCGGGATGTCGGCGGCTGGCCAGGCGAGCCGCAGCGGCACCCAGGCGCCGTGGTCCAGGCCGCGGCCGGGGTCGGCGCCGGCGGGGAAGCCCGCCGCCGAGAGCCGCTCCACCACCTCGGCCGCCAGGGCGGGGTCGCCCGGCGCCGGGTACTGGAGGCGGTAGAGGGCTTCCGGGAAGCCGCCGAAGTCGTGGAGGGTGCGGGGGTGCGGGCTCGCGGTGACGCCCACCGCGCCGTGGGTCTGCCAGTGGGCCGAGACCACCGTCACCGCCGCCGGCCGGATCCGCTCGCCCAGGGCGGCCAGGGCCGCGGTATAGCCGTCCCGCTCCAGCGCCACCGTGGGCGCGCCGTGGGAGACGAAGACCGCCGGGGCCCGGGTCACGAGCGCGCCCCCCGCCGCTCTGCCCCGAAGGCGCGGACGAGGCGTCGGCCATAGGCCGCGAGGGCCCCGGGGCGGACCCGGAAGTAGCTGAACTGGCCGGCGCGCCGCGAGGTCACCAGGCCGGCCTCGGAGAGGATGCGCAGGTGGTGGGAGATGGTCGCCTGGGAGAGGCCGAGGAGCGCGGTGAGGTCGCGGCAGCAGATCTCGCCGCGCTCGGCGATGCGGCGCAAGAGCTCGAAGCGCGTCGGGTCCCCCAGGGCCCGGGCCACGCGGACGGCGTCGCGGCTCCCGCGGTCCATCGACATATAGACATGCGTCTATTTAAGTGACCGGGACCGCGGCGCAAGCGGATCGGCCGGCCCCGCCCCGGCGAGGCCGCCGCGAACCGGTCGCGCCGCACCGGGCGAGTTGCTAGGGTACGGTGGTGCCGCGCGTCCTGCCCTTGGCCCTGGCCCTGGCGGCGCTCCTCCCTCCCTCCGCTCCCCTGGCGGCCGCCCCCTCGTCCTCCCTGCTCACCGTCGCGGCGGCGGCGAGCCTGAAGCCTCCCCTGGAGGAGCTGCGCCAGGCCTTCCAGGCCGGGCATCCCGGCGTCCGGGTGGCGGTGAGCTACGGAGCCTCGGGCGTCTTCCTGGCGCAGATCCAGGGCGGCGCGCCCTTCGACCTCTTCCTCTCGGCCGACGTGGACTACCCGCGCCAGGCGGTGGCGGCCGGGCTGGCCCGGGCCGGCGACGTGGCGGTCTTCGCGGTGGGCCGGCTCTGCCTGTGGCTGCCGGCCGGGGCGCCGCTGGACCTCCGCGGGCGCGGCCTCTTCGCCCTGGCCGACCCCCGCATCCGCCGCGTCGCCATCGCCAACCCGGCGGTGGCGCCCTTCGGCCGCGCCGCCGAGGCGGCGCTCCGGGCGGCCGGGCTCCTGGAGGCGGTGCGCCCCAAGCTGGTCATGGGCCAGAGCGTGGCGCAGGCGGCCGGCTTCGCCGCCGGCGGCGCCGTCGACGCCGCGCTGGTCCCGCTCTCGCTGGCGCAGGAGCCCGCCCTGGCCACCGGCGCCGCCCTTCCCCTGGAGGGGGCCGAGGCCCGCCTCCCCCAGGCGGCCGCGGTGCTGGTCGGGGCCCGGGACCCGTCGCTGGCACGGGCCTTCCTGGACTTCGTGCGCGGGCCCACGGGCCGCGACGCCTTCCGGCGCCACGGCTACGAGCTGCCGTGATCGACCGCGACGCGCTCCGGCTCAGCCTCGAGCTGGCCACCCTGACTACCGGGGCGCTGCTCGTGCTGGGCCTGCCCCTGGCCGCCTGGCTGGCCTGGTCCCGCCGCCGCTGGAAGTTCCTGGTGGAGGCGGTGGTCGCCCTGCCGCTGGTGCTCCCGCCCACGGTGCTCGGCTTCTACCTGCTCCTGGGGCTCGGGCCGAGGAGCCCGCTGGGGCGGGCCTTCGAGTCGGCGGCCGGCCACCCCTTCCCGTTCTCCTTCGAGGGGCTGCTCATCGCCTCGGTGCTCTACAGCCTTCCCTTCGCGGTCCAGCCCTTCGCCGCGGCGCTGGCGGGGGTGGACCACCGCCTGCTCGAGGCCTCCTACACGCTGGGCGCCTCGCGCCTCGCCACCTTCTTCCGGGTCAGCCTGCCGCTGGCGCGGCGCGGGGTGGTCTCGGGGGCGGTGCTGGCCTTCGCCCACACCCTGGGCGAGTTCGGCGTGGTGCTGATGGTGGGCGGCAACATCGCCGGGCGCACCCGCACTCTCTCCATCGCCCTCTTCGACCACGTCGAGGCCCTGGAGTACGGCGCGGCCCACCGCACCGCGGCGCTCCTCCTGCTGGTCTCCTTCGCCGTGCTGGTGGCGGTCCACGCCCTGCAACGCCGCCCCTTCGCCCCGTGGAACGGTCGCTGAGCATCGACGTCGAGCGGCGCTTCCCGGGCGCGGCCCCCATCCGCGTCCGGGCGGAGTTGCCGCTCGATGGGGTGGCGGTGCTGTTCGGCCCGTCCGGCGCCGGCAAGACCACCGTGCTGCGGCTCTTGGCCGGGCTGGATCGGCCCGACGCCGGCGCGGTGCGGGTCGGGGACGAGACCTGGTCGGACGCCTCGCGCGGCATCCACCTCCGTCCCCAGGCGCGCCGGGTGGGCTTCCTCTTCCAGGACCACGCCCTGTTCCCGCACCTCGACGTGGCCGCCAACGTGGGCTACGGACTCGCCGGGCTCCCCCGCCGAGAGCGCCAGGCGCGGGTGCGGGAGGTGGCGGGGCGGCTCCGGGTGGACGACCTGCTCTCGCGGATGCCCGGCGAGCTCTCCGGCGGGCAGCGCCAGCGGGTGGCGCTGGCCCGGGCGCTGGCGACCCGGCCGCGCCTCCTGCTCCTCGACGAGCCGCTCTCGGCGCTGGACGCGCCCACCCGCGAGGCCCTCCGCGGCGAGCTGCGGGGCTGGCTCAAGGAGTCGGACATCCCGGCGGTGGTGGTGACCCACGACCGGGTGGAGGCGCTGGCGCTGGGCGACCGGCTGGTGGTCCTCTCCGAGGGCGGGGTGCACCAGGTGGGGCCGGTGCTGGAGGTGTTCGGGAAGCCCGCCGACGTGGTGGTGGCGCGCCTGGTGGGCACCGAGAACGTGCTGCCGGTGGAGCTCCTGCAGAGGGAGACCGGCCTGGCGGTGGTCCGCGCCGCGGGGCTGGAGCTGGTGGCCGTGGACCCGGGGGGGCTGGGCCAGGAGGCCTTCGCCTGCGTCCGGGCCGAGGACATCGTCCTGGAGGAGGCGCCCGGGGTCGCCACCTCGGCGCGCAACCGCATCGAGGCCACGGTCAGCGACCGCGCAGAGGAGGGGCCGCTGGTTCGAATCGGGCTCGACTGCGGCGGGTTGCGGCTGGTGGCGTTGGTGACGCGACCCAGCGCCGAGCGGTTCTCCCTCTGGCCGGGCCGCCAGGTGGTGGCGCTGGTGAAGGCGCCGGCGGTGCGGCTCCTGCCGCGGTGACCATGATCCCCAGCTCCGTCCTCAGGTCCGCAGGAACGCCTCCAGCAGCCGGTAGCCCTTCTCGATGGCCTCGACCTCCACCCACTCGCCCTGCTGGTGGGCCTGGTCGGTGGCGCCGGGGCCGAAGTTCACCGCCGGGATCCCGGCCTGGGCCAGGCGGGCCACGTCGGTCCAGGCCTGCTTGGGCTCGACGGTGGCGGCGGTGCGGGCCTTGAGGCGCTCCACCAGCGGGTGGTCGGCGAAGGCCGGGCAGGCCGGGGAGAGGTCGGTGAGGTCCACCTCGGCGCCGAAGCGGCGCCCCAGCGCAGCGAGGTCCTCGCTGGCCTGCTCCACGCTCTTGTCGGGGGCGAAGCGGAAGTTCACGTTGAGGGTGCAGACGTCGGGGAGGACATTGCGGGCCCGCCCCCCCTCGATGCGCGTCACCGAGACCACCTCGCGGTAGAGGAGCCCTCCGCTCGTCGCCTCGCGCGGTTCGGTGCGGGCCAGGTGCGCCAGGAGGTTCCCCGCCTTGTGGACCGCGTTCTCGCCCTGCCAGGGGCGGGCCGAGTGGGCCGAGCGCCCCTCGAAGCGCAGGGTGGCGTGGATCGAGCCCATGCACCCCAGCATGAGGCGGTTGTCGGTGGGCTCGAGGCACACCGCCAGCGCGGCGCGCGAGAGCTCCGGGGCCTGGCGCAGCACCTCGCCCAGCTCGTTCTCGAGGTAGGGCCCCTCCTCGCGCGAGTAGAGGACCAGGAGCAGGTCGGCGAAGCGCTCCTCCCGGGGCAGCCGCTCGCCGAGCTCCATGGCTACCGCCAGCCCGCTCTTCATGTCGGACGAGCCCGGGGCCACGATCTTCGGGCCGGCGCGGACCGGCGCCTTGCCGCGGTCCTCGCGGTGGATGGGCACGGTGTCGAGGTGGCCGCACAGGGCCACCACCGGCCGGCCGGCGGCGGCGGGCCCGTCCACCGTGACCACCAGTGAGTTCTTCACGCGCCGGGCCTCGCCGAAGCGCCCGCGGGCCCAGCGCTCCACCTCGTCGCACAGGGCCCGCTCCTCGCCGATGGGCGAGGGGACGGCGCACAGGGCCAGCGTCCGCTCCGCCAGCGCCTCGGCCAGGGGCGCGCTCACACCTGGACCTCGAAGTCGCGCAGGGCGTCGTTCAGCGACACCTTCTTGTCGGTGGCGGCGCTGCGGCGCCCCACGATGAGGGCGCAGGGGACGTAGAAGGTGCCGGCCGGGTACTGCTTGGGCCGGGTCCCGGGGATCACCACCGAGCGCGGCGGCACGCGCTGCCGGTGGACCACCTCGGCGGGCCCGGTCACGTCGATGATGGGCGTCGAGGCGGTGATGACCACGTTGGCGCCGAGGACGCTCCCCTCCTCCACCAGCACCCCCTCCACCAGGATGCAGCGGCTCCCCACGAAGCAGTCGTCCTCGACGATGTTGGGGCGGGCCCCCGGCGGCTCCAGCACCCCGCCGATGCCCACCCCGCCCGCCAGGTGCACGTTCTGCCCCACCTGGGCGCAGGAGCCGACGGTGGCCCAGGTGTCCACCATGGTGCCGGCGCCCACCCGGGCCCCGATGTTCACGAAGCCGGGCATCACCACCGCCCCCGGGGCCACGTAGGCGCCGTAGCGCACCACCCCGCCCGGCACCAACCGCACGCCGGCCTTCTCCAGATTCCGCTTCAGGGGGATCTTGTCGCGGACCTGGAACGGCCCGTAGTCGTGGGTCTCCATCCCGGCCACGGCGAAGTAGAGGTTCACCGCCTGCATGAGCCAGGCGTTCACCCTCCACTCCCCGTCCACCTTCTCGGCCACCCGCAGCTCGCCCTTGTCGAGCCCGTGCACCGCCTGCAGCACCGCCGCCCGGTGAACCGGCTCCTTCAGCTTCTCGCGCTCGGCCCAGGCGGCCGCGATCCGGGCCTCCAGCTCGCCCACGTGGCTCATGTCACCCTCGCCCACCGCTCGATGGCCTGGCGGCACTCCGCCTCGGTGGGTACGAGCGACACCCGCACGTACCCCTCGCCGGCGCCGAAGGCCGTCCCGGGAGATACCACGATCCCCTCCGTGAGGAGCGCCAGCGCGTAGGAGGCCGAGGTGTGGCGGGCCGGCACGCGCACCCACAGATAGAGGGTGGCCTCGGAGTGCCGGCAGGAGAGGCCGTGGCGGGAGAGGAAGCCGAGGAGGAGCTGGCGCTTGCGGCGGAAGACCTCGCGGCGCTCGGCGGCGTGGGCGTCGTCGCTCCAGGCGGCCACCGCGGCGGCGCTGACGAAGTCGGGCGAGGCCACCCCGGGGTGGGCGCGCAGGTCGCGGAGCTGCGCCACGAGGTCCGAATCCCCGGCCACGAAGCCGGTGCGGTAGCCGGTGAGGCCGCTCCGCTTGGAGCAGGAGTGGACCGCCAGCACGTTCTCCACCTGCGCCTGCAGCATGGAGAGCGGCGGCTCGTCGAAGTAGACGTCGGCGTAGCACTCGTCGGAGACCACCACGAAGCCGTGGCGCAGCGCCGCCCGCCCCACCCGCTCGAGGTAGTCGCGCGGCGCCACCGCGCCGGTGGGGTTGTGCGGATAGGAGATCCAGAAGAGGAGCGTCCGGGAGAGCGTCGCCTCGCCCACCTCCTCCGGCTCGAGCAGGAAGCCCCGCTCGGCGCGGAGCTTCACCTTCACCACCTCCAGGCCGGCGAAGCGCGCCCCCACCTCGTAGCTGGGGTAGCCCGGATCGGGCACCACCACCGTGCGCCGCCCGCCGGGAGCGGCGAAGGCCAGCGGCAGGTGGAAGATGGCCTCCTTGGCGCCGGTGGCCGGCACCACCTGGCGCTCCGCGTCCACCGTCACCCCGAAGCGGCGCCGGAGATACCCGGCCGCGGCCCGGCGGAGGGCGGGGGTGCCGGCCGGGCTGGGGTACTGCGAGACCTCGGGCACCGCCGCCCGGAGCGCCTCCCGCAGGAAGGGGGGCGTCGGCTCGCGCGGGTCGCCCAGGCCGAAGTCGTAGAGGGGCTGGCCGGCCCGGCGCAGCGCGGCCCGGCGCTCCTCCAGCTCCACCATGAGGTTCCGGGGGACGGCGTCGAGGACCGGGTTGCGCGGCGGGCTCTTCACGGTTGCGAAATCCCCTGACCTGCGGTGCGGGCGTGCATTATAAGCGGGCATGCTCCAGTTCGACGTGGCCATCGTGGGAAGCGGGCCGGCCGGCGAGCGCGGCGCCACCCGCGCCGCCTACCTGGGCAAGAAGGTGTGCCTCATCGAGAAGGAGGCGGTGCCGGGCGGGGCCTGCGCCAACACCGGCACCATCCCCTCCAAGGCCCTGCGCGAGACGGCGCTGGCCATCCTGCAGGCGAAGCGCCGCGACGTGCACGGCTTCCTCATGCAGGTGGCCGACACCGTCACCGTCCCGGCGCTCATGGGGCGGCGCGGCCTGGTCACCGCCCGGGAGCACACCCGCATCCGCAACCGCCTCTCCATGCACGGCGTGGAGACCTTCCGCGGCACCGCCAGCTTCGTCGACCCCCACGTGCTGCGGGTGACCCCCCCGGACGGCGACCACCTCGACATCCGGGCCGAGATCATCCTCCTGGCGCCGGGGACCCGCCCGCTGCACCCGCCCGCCATGGGGGTGGACCACAGCCGGGTCTACGACTCGGACTCGATCCTCATGCTGGACCGGGTGCCGCACACGCTGGCGGTCCTGGGCGGCGGGGTGGCCGGGTGCGAGTACGCTTCCATCTTCGCGGCGCTGGGGACGGCCGTGACGCTCGTGGAGGGGAGGGACAGGCTCCTCCCGTTCCTGGACGGCGAAATCTCCTCCGCGCTGGAGATCGCGCTCCGCCGGATGGAGGCCGAGGTCCTCATGGGGGAGACCGTGGAGGAGATCCGACGGATTCCCGGCCGGCGGCGAAACGGGCTTC
>DASRTO010000065.1:0-2179 GCA_035655915.1 Anaeromyxobacteraceae bacterium | reverse complement strand
CGGGCCCTGGCCCGCCGGGCCTTCCTGGGGGAGGGCGGAAGCGCCATCGTCGACTGGGCCGGCGAGGCGCTGGCGGCGGGCTGGGACACCGAGCCCCTCCGCGTCCTGGCCGGGCTCTCCAGGCCGCCCAACGAGTTCGAGACCGGGAGGGTCCTCGCCGAGACTCTGAAGTCGCTGCGACTGGAGCTGCCCGACACGGACGAGCTGGTGCGCCTCGCGGCCTTCATCGTCGCCAGCGACATGGCCGGCGGGGCGATGGCTCCCAGGGCCGGGTGCCGGGAGCTGAGCCGGCTCTGTTCCGCCACCGGCTACCGCGAGAGCCTCATGCCCTTCTACACCGCCGAGGACGCCTACGAGCTGGCGGAGACCGGCGTGTACGGGACCGTCGAGGAGGTCACGGTGGCGGTCCTTGACGATGCCCGGCGCCTGGTGGAGTCTTCGACGCTGCCTTGACGGGGCGCCGGTGAGGTGGCAGCCGGGCATCCCCGGGGCCTCCGCCACCGCCCGGAGCGACCCTGGAGGAGCCCATGAATGCCCCCGCGGGCGTCGCGGCGAAGCTCGACGCCTTCTTCGGCCTGCGCCGCCGCGGCACCACGGTCCGCACCGAGGTCATCGCGGGCGCCACCACCTTCATGACCATGGCCTACATCGTGTTCGTGAACCCGGCCATCCTGGGCAAAGTGGCCGACGTCGCGGGCGCGAAGCTGGCCTTTCCGGCGGTGCTCACCTCCACCGCCCTGGTGGCGGCGGTGATGACCCTGGCCATGGGGCTCCTCGGCAACCTGCCGCTGGCCCTGGCGGCCGGCATGGGGCTCAACTCGGTGGTGGCCGTCCAGCTGGTGGCGGGGATGAGGCTCACCTGGCCGCAGGCCATGGGGGTGGTGGTGGCCGAGGGGCTGGCCATCACGCTGCTCGTGGCCACCGGCCTGCGGCAGGCGGTGGTGCGGGCGGTGCCCACCTCCATGAAGAAAGCCATCGGTATCGGCATCGGCCTGTTCTTGGCCATCATCGGCTTCGTGGACGGGGGCTTCGTCTCCCGCAGCCAGGCGGACCCGGTCCCGGTGGCGCTCGGCACCGGCGGCCACCTGCGCGGCTTCCCGGTGGTGCTGTTCGCGCTGACGCTGCTCTTCACCGGCTGGCTGGTGCTGCGCAGCGTCCGCGGGGCCCTGCTCATCGGCATCCTCTCCTCCACGGCGCTGGCGGTGGCGGCCAAGGCCATCTTCGGCGACGCCGCCGGCTTCGAGCCCTGGGAGGTGGTCGTCCCCGCCTCGCCGCTGGCCATGCCGGACTTCTCGCAGCTGGGGCGCTTCTCCTTCCGCTTCGTAACGGCGCTCGGGACCGCCGCCGCGGCGCTGGTCGTCTTCTCGCTCATGCTGTCCGACTTCTTCGACACCGTCGGCACGGTGGTGGCGGTGGGGCAGGAGGCGAAGTACCTGGACGCGGAGGGCAACTATCCGCGGCCGGCGACGGTGCTCTTGGTCGACTCGCTCGCGGCGGTGGCCGGCGGCATGGCCGGCGCCAGCTCGGCCACCACCTACATCGAGAGCGCCGCCGGCGCTTCGGCGGGCGGCCGTACCGGCCTGGCCTCGGTGGTGACGGCCCTGCTCTTCGCCGCCTGCCTCTTCATCTCGCCGCTGGCCGGGGTGGTGCCGCCCCAGGCCACCGGGGCGGTGCTGGTGCTGGTGGGCTTCTTCATGATGCGGGACGTGGGGAGCCTCCCCTGGGACGACGCCACCGAGGCCATCCCGGCCTTCCTCACCCTCACGGTGATGCCATTCACCTACAGCATCACCAACGGCATCGGCGCCGGGTTCGTCTCCTACGTGGCGCTCAAGCTCCTGGCCGGCCGCGTCGGCGAGGTCCGCCCGCTCATGGTCGGGGCAGCAGCGGCCTTCCTCCTCTACTTCGCCCGGGCCTGAGCTACACGAAGGCGTTGTTCATGATCTCGCCGAAGCCGCCGCCGCCGGGGACGATGTACTGGTGGTCGTCGAGACCGCGCTCCTCGTCCCAGCGGGTGCCGGGCACCGTGTCGAGGACTTCGGGGGCCGAGAGGCCCCGGTCGAGGCGCAGCGCGTAGATCACCACCTCGGGGTGGCGCCGGGTCATGGCGCGCAGGTACTCGGGCGTGACGATGAGGTTCAGGGTGATCACCTTCCGCGGCGTCCCCGGGATGTCGCGC
>DASRTO010000064.1:0-13291 GCA_035655915.1 Anaeromyxobacteraceae bacterium | reverse complement strand
CCCCATCTCCATCGCCGCCGACACCACGCTGCGCTTCTTCTCGACCGACGCGCAGGGCAACGCCGAGGCGCCCAGGCAGGAGGTGTACGTCATCGACACCGTGCCACCCACGCTCACCGGCAGCGACCCGCCGGACGGCGCCTCGGGCGTGCGCGTCGACGAGGTCCTCACCGCCATCTTCAGCGAGGAGATGAAGGCCTCGACGCTCGGCCCCGCCACGGTGACGGTCGACAACGGCGTAACGGTGGCAGTCTCCTACGCGGCCGGGCCGCCGAGCGCGGCCACCATCACGCCCACCGAGCGGCTCGCCTGCAACACCACCTACACGGTGTCGATCGGGGCGGGCGCCACCGACGTCGCCGGCAACGCCCTGGTCCAGCCAGCCACCTTCAGCTTCACCACCACGGCCGACTGCCAGGAGCCCTCGACCACCGCCAGCCCGCCGGGCGGGGTCTTCACGGCCACCCAGGCCGTCACCCTGACCTGCGCCGACGCCGGCGGCTCGGGGTGCGCCCGCATCGTCTACACCACCGACGGGAGCGTGCCGACCTTCGACCCGCTGAACGGGACGTCGGTGGCCGGCGTCACCGCCGGCCCCATTGCCATTGGCGAGGGGGACACGGTGCTGCGCTACTTCGCCGAGGACGCCGCCGGCAACCGCGAGGCGGTGCGCCAGCAGACCTACTCCGTCTCGATCGGCCAGGGGTTCACGTTCGTCGCCACCGACGACGGGATCGCCCGCGGCGTCGGCCCGGTTCCGTCGAGGCTGGTCCCCATCCGGCGGGGGGGCCGGACATACGTCTTCCACCGCGACCCCTCCAACGGCCGGCTCTACCGCGGCACCGAGCGCGGCCTCCTGGTCGCCGACGCCGGCGAGGCCTTCTCCTTCCTGCCCGGGGCCCCGGCGTCGGTGCTCTCGGTCCTGGCCCAGGGCAGCAAGGTGTTCGCCGGCACCTCCGGCGGCCTGTACGTCTCCCTGGACGGGGGAGCCACCTTCGCGGCGCGGGACCTGGGAGCGCCCTCGGCCGGCTGGGTCCGGAAGATCATCGCCTCGGGGACGGCGGTCTACGCGGCGACGGACGGCGGGGTGGCGGTCTCCGACGACAAGGGGCAGTCGTTCGCCATGCGGACCACCGCCAGCGGACTGGGGTCGAGCTCGGTGCGCGACCTGGCCCTCGCCGGCGGTGCCCTCTTCGCCGCCACCGCGGGCGGCGTCTCCATCTCCACCGACGGCGGCGCCACCTTCACGAACTACACGGCTCTTCCGAGCGTCTCGGTGAACGCCATCGCCGTCTCGGGGAGCACGGTCTACGCCGCGACCGACGCCGGCCTCGCCATCTCCTCGGACGGCGGCCAGACCTTCCCCACGGTCCGGACCACGGGCAACGGCCTGGGAAGCAACTACGTGGGCGAGATCGTCTTCGACGGGACGAGACTCTACGCCGGGACCGGGGATCCGTCGTTTTCCGGTGCCAGCAACTCCTTCTCGATCTCCACCGACGCCGGCGGGGCGCCGTTCACGCCCCACGCCGTCTCCCCGTCGCACACGACGCTGCGGACCGAGTCCATCCAGGTCGAGGGCGGCACCGTCCGGGTGGGCGCCTACCCGGCCTACTACCTCTCCGGCGACGGTGGGCTGACCTTCCTGCCAAAGGACCTGCGTGGATCGGTACGGAAGATCACCGGCCTGGGCACGACGGTGTACGCGGCGATCGACGACAGCTCGGGATACGGCGGCGTCGCCATCTCGGGCGATGGAGGGCAGAGCTTCACCATCCGCGACCGGAGCGCCGGGCTCCCGAACGACAACGTGGACGACGTGGCGGTGGCCTCGCCGTCGGCCGGCGTCACCTACGTCTACGCCGCCACCTTCTCGGGGCTCGCCATCTCCTCCGACGGCGGCGTCAGCTTCCCCACCACGGTCAACCTCGGCACCGGCGCCAACGTGGATTGCGTCTGGGCGAGCGGCGCCACCGTGTGGGCGGCCTCGGGAAGCGGGCTCTACCTGTCCACCACCTCGGGCTCGGCCTTCACGCAGAGGCTCGCGGTGGCGAGCGGCAACGCCGTGGCCGTCTCCGGGAGCAACGTCTACTACTCCACCACCAGCGGGCTGTGGGTCTCGCCGAGCGGCGCCGTCGGGAGCTTCACCCAGAAGACCGTGGCCGACGGCCTCGCCAGCAGTCTCGTCAACGACGTGACCGTGGACGGGACCGGTGCGGTCCTGGCGGCCACCAACGGTGGGCTCTCCAAGTCCACGAACTCCGGCGCGAGCTTCACGGCCGCCGCCAGCCCCCAGATCTACGCCTACGGCGTCTTCGCCCAGGGCTCGATCTGGTACGCCGCCGGCTCCGGCGGGCTCTCCATCTCCCAGGACGCCGGCGTCACCTGGGCGACCCGCGGCGCGGCCGACGGGATCGTGGCGACGGCCCGCGACGCCTGGTACATGCCGTAGGGCGGGGGCTCGTCCCCCGCCGGGATGCCCGGACAGGGCACTACCGGCTCACGGCCGCAGATCCACCAGGGTCGCCCCCCAGCCGCCGCCCGACTCGTCGGCGGTGCGGAAGGCGGCCACGCGCGGGTGGCGGCGCAAGGCTGCCTCGACGGTGCGCTTGAGGGCGCCGGTCCCCTTCCCGTGGACGATGCGCACCGAGAGGATGCCGGCTTCGTGGCAGGCCTCGAGGTACTCGGCCACGAGGTCGGCTGCCTCCTCCGGGCGGAAGGCGTGCAGGTCGAGAGTCCCGTCGATGGGGAGCCGGTGCTCCACGGGACGATGATACGCTGGCCGGCATGGGACGCACCCGCCTCGCTGCGGTCGCGCTCGCCGCCACGCTGGCGGCGCCAGCGCGAGGCCAGGATCCGCCCCAGCCGCTCCGCTACGACGTGGCGGCAGACCTGGCCGTCACCGGCGCCGCGGCGCTCACCTGGGCCACGCTGGGCTTGCTGAGCCACGAGCTGGCGCCCCTCGACTGCAAGTGGTGCCAGCCGCCCCCGCTCGACGAGAAGGTGCAGGCGGCGCTCGTGTGGAAGGACCCTCAGACGGCGGCGACGCTCTCGGACGTGACGGCCGCCGCGCTGCCGGCCGGGCTGCTGGCCTTTGGCTACTTCTCGGCCAGGGGCGCCGGAGACAAGGACGCCTTCTGGGTAGACACCCTGGTCATCGCCGAGGCGGTCAGCATCGCTGGCGCGCTCAACGTGAGCGTGAAGTACCTGGCCGGCCGCCAGCGCCCCTACGCCTACTACGGCCGGCAGCCGTCTTACGACGACCCCTACGATCGCAACGTGTCCTTCTACTCCGGCCACGTCTCCATGACCTTCGCCTCCGCGGCCGCGGCCGGGACCGTCTACCTCATGCGCGGCTACAAGGGCGCGCCCTGGGTGCTCGGCGGGGGCCTGGCGCTGGCGGCCTTCACCGGATACCTGCGCATCGGCGCCGACAAGCACTGGTTCACCGATGTGATGGTGGGGGCGGCGGTGGGGGGCCTCGTCGGCTGGGCGGTGCCGTACCTGTTCCACCGCGGCGGCAGCTCAGGCTCGCAGGGCGCGGCGCTCATGCCGGCGCCGGGCGGCATCGCCATCGCGTTCTGACCGCTGCCGGCCGCCCCGCCGGCCGCCGCAGAGCGCGGCATCGCGGCCGGCGCCCTGGCCGGGCGTCGCCTGGCGCAGCGCCCGGGAACGCGCCAGGAGACGCGCGACAGGGCGCCGCGCTACCCTGCGCCGGTGATCCGCTCCACCTTCCAGCTCGCCCCCGGCGTCGGCCCGTACCGGGAGCGGCAGCTCTGGTCCGCTGGCATCACCACCTGGGAGGCCTTCCCCGCCGAGGGGCGCGCCCTCTCACCGGGCCTCGACGCCCGGTTGCGGGAGGCGCTGGCGTCGGCGCGGGAGGCGCTCGGCCGGGGCGACGCCGGGCGGCTCGCCGCCATGCTGCCGCGCCGCGAGCGCTGGCGCCTCTTCGGCGCCTTCGGGGGCGAGACCGGCTACCTCGACGTCGAGACCGACGGCGGCGACGAGATCACGGCGGTGGGGGTGCTGGACCGGAACGGCCCGCGCCTTTTCCTGCGGGGGCGGGATCTCGAGGCGTTCCCGGCCGCCACCACGGCCTGGAAGATGGTGGTCACCTTCAACGGGACCTCCTTCGACCTGCCGCTGCTCCGCCGCGCCTTCCCGGGCTGGCGCCCTCCGCCCTGCCACGTGGACCTGCGCCTGCTCTGGGGGCGGCTCGGCCACCAGGGGGGCCTGAAACAGCTCGAGCGCGAGACCGGGCTCGGGCGGCCGCCCCACCTCGATGGGATGACGGGCCTGGACGCGGTCCACCTGTGGCGGCGCCACGAGGAGGGGGACCGCCACGCCCTGCGGCGCCTCGCCGAGTACAACCTCTACGACGCCGTGAACCTGCGCACGCTCATGGCGCTCGGCTACAACCGGCTGCTCGACCGGCTTCGCCTGCCGGCGGCGCCGGTCCCGGTCTCCTTCCGCGGCGACGTGCTCTACGACCTCACCCGGGAGGTGCTACGCCTGTGATCGGGCCGGCGCTCCCGCCGCGCCGTCGTCCCCGCGCCCCTGGTTGGGGCTGGCGCCCCCTCGGCGGCGGCGTGCGGGTGGACCGCCGGTTACAGTGTCACGGTGTTGGCGCTGCTCCTCGCCATGTCCATCTCCGTCGCGCCGCCCGGTTTCCGCCAGCCTCGCGGCGAGGACGGCCGCTTCCGGAACCTGGACCCGGTCGAGGCGCCGGGCTTCGGCGAATTCCTCGAGTGGCAGCTCGACCGCAAGAAGACGCCGGACCGGGCCGCGGTGCCGCGCCTCGAGCCGGACCTCCGTCGCCTGGCCGTTCCCCCCGGCAGGGGCGAGGGGGCGCGCCTCATCTGGCTCGGCCACTCGAGCTTCCTCGTCCAGCTCGACGGCGTCTCGCTACTCCTCGACCCGGCCCTGGAGGAGGGCATCGGCCCGGGGGCGGTGGTGACCCGCAACGTCCCGCCGGGCGTGGCCATCGAGGACCTTCCACGCATCGACGCCTGCCTGGTCTCGCACGACCACTACGACCACCTCGACCTCCCTACCCTGCAGAGAGTGCGCTGCACGGTGGTGGCCGGGCTGGGCCAGGAGAAGCTCTTTGCCAAGGCGAAGCTCCCCTACGCGCCGCTCGGCTGGTGGCGGTCCACCCCCGTCGGCGACGTCACGGTGACCTTCGTCCCGGCCCAGCACTCGAGCCAGCGCGGGCTCAACGACCGCGCCCGGACGCTGTGGGGCGGCTTCGTCATCCAGGGAAGCTCGGCCACGCTGTACCACGCCGGCGACACCGGGTACTTCCGGGGTTTCGCCGAGATCGGGCGCGCCTTCCCGGGGATCGATGCCGCCCTGCTCCCCATCGGCGCCTACGAGCCGCGCTGGTTCATGCGCACCATGCACATGGATCCGGGCGAGGCGCTGCAGGCTCTCCAGGACCTCGGGGCCCGGACGTTCGTGGCCATGCACTGGGGCACCTTCAAGCAGTCGGACGAGGCGCTCGACGAGCCGCCGCGGCGGCTGGAGGCGGAGCGGGCCCGGCGGGGCATCGCTCCGGAGCGGGTGCGGGTGCTGGCGGTCGGCGAGACGCTGGAGGTGCGCCGCTCGCCGGAACGGGGCGTCGCCTCCGGCGCGCCGGTGGCGGCGCCGTCCGGCGGTGCGGCGGTGGGGGCGGCCTCGCCGTGAGGCGCCGGGCCAGGGTCACCCGGATCCGCGCTGTTCCCGAATCGGGACCGGTCGTCTAGAATCCGCGCCCTCATGAGCGAGACCGTCACCCCCGAGGTCGTGGCCGAGCACGGGCTCAGCCCCGACGAGTACCGCCTCATCCAGAAGCACCTCGGCCGCGACCCCACCTTCACCGAGCTGGGGGTGTTCTCGGTGATGTGGAGCGAGCACTGCTCCTACAAGTCGTCGCGGGTGCACCTCAAGCAGTTCCCCACCGAGGGGCCGCGGGTGCTGCAGGGGCCGGGCGAGAACGCCGGGGTGGTGGACCTGGGCGACGGCCTCGCGGTGGCCTTCAAGATGGAGAGCCACAACCACCCGAGCTACATCGAGCCCTACCAGGGCGCGGCTACCGGCGTGGGCGGCATCCTGCGCGACGTCTTCACCATGGGGGCGAGGCCGGTGGCCTCGCTCGACTCGCTGCGCTTCGGCGACCCCTCCCACCCCAAGACCGCCTGGCTGCTCGAGGGGGTGGTGGCCGGCATCGGCGGCTACGGCAACTGCATCGGCGTCCCCACCGTGGGCGGCGAGGTGATGTTCCACCCGAGCTACGACGGCAACTGCCTGGTGAACGCCTTCACGCTGGGCGTCCTGCCCTCCGACAAGATCTTCCGCGGCAAGGCGGCCGGGGTGGGGAACCCCATCATGTACGTGGGCGCCAAGACCGGTCGCGACGGCATCCACGGCGCCACCATGGCCTCGGCCGAGTTCGACGAGACCACCGAGGAGAAGCGCCCCACGGTCCAGGTGGGCGACCCCTTCATGGAGAAGCTGCTCCTCGAGGCCTGCCTGGAGCTGTTCCAGACCGACGCGGTGGTGGGCATCCAGGACATGGGGGCCGCCGGCCTCACCTCCTCCTCGGTGGAGATGGCCGGCCGCGCCGGCAACGGGGTGGACCTCCACCTCGACGAGGTGCCGCGCCGCGAGCAGGGGATGACCCCCTACGAGATCCTGCTCTCCGAGTCGCAGGAGCGGATGCTGATCGTGGCGGCGGCCGGCAAGGAGGAGGAGGTCCGGCGCATCTGCCGCAAGTGGGACCTGGACGTGGCGGTGGTGGGCCGGGTCACCGACACCGGCCGCTGGCGCGCCTTCTTCGGCGGCAAGGCGGTGGCCGACGTGCCGGTGGACCCGCTCACCGACGGGGCGCCCAGGTACCAGCGCCCCATGACGCCCATGGCGTCGCTCTCGAAGCTCCACGCCTTCGACCCGCTCTCCCTCCCCGAGCCGGCCGACCTGGGCGCGGCGCTGCTCGAGCTCCTGGGCCGCCCCAACGTCGCCTCCAAGGAGTGGGTCTACCGGCAGTACGACCACATGGTGCGCCTGGTGGGGGCGGTGCGCCCCGGCGGCGACGCGGCCCTGGTGCGGCTGGCCGTGGACGACCCCCGCCACGCCAGGAAGGGCATCGCCCTCTCGGTGGGCGCCAACGGGCGCTGGTGCTGGCTCGACCCGCACCTCGGCGCCATGCACGCCGTGGCCGAGTGCGCCCGCAACATCGCCTGCGTGGGGGGCGAGCCGCTGGCCATCACCGACTGCCTGAACTTCGGCAACCCGGAGAAGCCGGAGATCATGTGGCAGTTCGCAGAGTGCGTGCGCGGCATCGCCGACGCCTGCCGGGCGCTCGGGACGCCGGTGGTCTCCGGGAACGTCTCGCTCTACAACGAGACCGAAGGCAAGGGCATCCTGCCCACCCCCACCGTGGCCATGGTGGGCCTGGTGGAGCCGGTGGAGCAGACCTGCACCAGCCACTTCAAGCGGGCCGGCGACCTGGTGGTCCTGGTGGGCGCGCTGCGCGGCGAGGCCGGCGGCAGCGAGTACCTGGCCATGCGCGGCGTCGAGGCGGGGCGGCCCCCCTCGCTCGACCTCGCCCGCGAGAAGGCGGTCCAGGCCACGGTGCGGCGCGCCGTGCGCGAGGGGCTCCTCGCCTCGGCGCACGACTGCTCCGACGGCGGCCTCGGGGTGGCGCTGGCCGAGTGCTGCATGATGGCCGAGCCGCCCCCGGGCGGCGGCGCCCCACCCTGGCTGGGCGCGGCGGTGCGCGTGCCCTTCCCAGCCCGCAAGGACCTCATCCTCTTCGGCGAGGACGCGAGCCGGGTGGTGGTGTCGCTCGGGCACCAGCACCTCCCGCGCCTCGAGGCCATCGCCCGAGAGGAGGGGGCGCCTCTCATCCAGCTCGGGGCGGTGGGCGGCGACCGGCTGGAGGTCCAGGGGGCGCTCTCCCTTCCGGTGGCCGAGCTGGCTCGGGCCTGGCGGGAGGGGATCCCCCGCCTCCTGGGGAAGAAGCCCACCCCGGCGGCGGCGTAGCGGCCGGCCCCGGACTGCCGGTATGGGTGGGCGCCGACCCTTGGGTCGGGTGGCGGCCGCGCCAAGGGCCGGTAGGGAGGCGCCGCCGGGGCGGCCTCCCCCTTGCACTCCGGGGAAGGCGGAGGAGACGGATGGCCGGGACGATCGAGCTCGCGGCGGTCTTCGACCGTGCCGTGGGCGATCGGCTCCTCGGCGCCGAGCGGCTGGTGCTGGCCCTGCCGCAGCTCTTCCGCGGCCTGCTCCTCGACTGCGACCTCCACTACCGGAGCTCGAGCCGCTCCCTGGCGGTCGTGGCGCGGCTCGCTTCGCGGGGCTACGGCCAGGTGGCGCTGGCCCGGCTCGCCTTCTGGGCGGCACGGGCCGGCGGCCTCGCCTCCTCGCTCGGGGCCATGACGCCGGCGGAGCGGCGGGTCTTCGAGGCGCACCTCTCCCGGTGCGACGTGCGGCAGAAGGAGGTCTTGGCCCAGGACCTCTTCGAGGCCATGGGCAAGGTGGTGGCCGCGGCCGGCGGCGCCGCCGACCGCAAGCGCGACGCCTACCCGCGCCCGACGCTGTGCATGGACGCGGGCGGCCCGGGCTGGGAGGGCGTCCGCTACGATCGGGAGCAGCACGCCCTCTTCATCCCCGGCGCGCTGGCCCCGCCGGTGGGGGACGACCTCGCCGTCTCGGTGCGCTTCGCCGGGCGGGACAGGCCGCTCGAGGCCCGCGCCCGGGTAGCGCAGCTACGGGCCCCGGGGGAGGCGGCCGCGGGGGCGCCGGCGGGCTTCACGCTCCTCCTCGTCGCGCCGTCGCCCGAGCTGGAGCTGGCGCTCCACGAGCAGGCCCGGCCGGCGGAGGCGCAGCGCGCCGCGCCGCGCTACCCCGTAAAGGCGCCGGTGACGGTGACGCCGGCGGTGATCGGCAGGCTGGCGCCGGTCCGGGCCCCGGGGCCGCCCGCTTCCGGCGCGGCGACCACGCCGGTTCCGGGCAAGGCTCCCCCGGGGAGCGCCGCCGGGCCGGGCGGAGCGGCCGCGAAGCCCGCCGCCGGGACCGGGAGGCCCGCCGCCGGAGCCGCGAAGCCGGCCACGGCCCGGCTCGAGTACGCGAGCGAGCAGGAGCTGGCGCAGGACTACGTGGAGAACCTCTCGCAGGGCGGGGCCTTCGTCCGCACGCGGAGCCCGCCGCCGGTGGGGACGCGCCTCACCCTGGAGATGAGGCTCCCCGGGCCGGTGCAGCTCGCGGCCCCGGCCACGGTGGTCTTCGTCGACGAGCACGGGTTCGGGGTGAAATTCGAGCTGGACCCGACCGGGAAGGAGAAGCTGGCGGCGGTCATCGCCCGCATCTCGGCCCGGCCGCGCCGGGCCCTGGTGGTGGACGACGACGCCCTGGTGCGCCGCATGCTCTCCGACGCCCTGGAGAGCCGGGGCTTCGAGGTGCTCACCGCCCGGGACGGGGAGGAGGGGCTGCGCCTGGTCGCCGAGGAAGTGCTCACCCTCGACCTGCTGGTGACCGACGTGCGGATGCCCGGGATGGACGGGGAGACCTTCGTGCGCACCATCCGCCAGCAGGGGGGCGAACAGGACCTCGCCATCGTGGTGGCCGCCGGCGGCGTGGACCCGGCGCTGGACCGGCTCATGGCGCTGGCCGGGGCCGACGCGGTGGTGGACAAGTCGCTCGGGCCCGAGCTGGTGGCCCAGGCGGCGGATGCGGCCCTGGAGCGCAAGCGGATCACGGCGCGGTGACGCCGTGCCCGGCCCGCGGCACTAGTAGGAGGCGCAGCTGGCCGCGACGGTGAAGCTGGTCGACGTGGACAGGTCGCCGTCGGTGGCAGTGGCGGCGACGGTCCCGGAGGCCGAGGACGATCCGCACCCGGAGTCGCCACACAGGAACATCTGGGCCACGCACGCGCCCGGGATGCACAGCTGGCTCGCCGGCGAGACGTCGGGGCACGAACCCTGCGGCGCGTAGGAGACGAGGATGGGGTCGCCGTCGTCGTCCGTGATCGGCGACGGGACGGTGCCGCTCGAGGATTCCTGGATCACCCGGTAGGACTCGCAGACCTTATCCACGATCAGGCAGCAGCTGCCCTGGGAACAGGTGGGCGTCAGTGTCACCGTGGCCTGCGCCAGCCGCGGCGCCCGGTTGCCGATGGTGAGGTTGGTGGTGGCGGAGGCCGCCGCCCAGGCATCGCGAACGGTGGTGGTGACGGAGTGGAGGCCGGCGATGGCGTTCGCCGCGGGTGTGCCGGCGTAGGGAGCGGTGCACTCGACCTCGGCCGCGGCCAGCGTCGCCGGCGCCAGGCGGCTCCCGGCGCAGATGGCTCCGCCGGTCCCCGCGTCGAGCGCGATGGGATCGCCGTCGTCGTCGGCGAACGTCGAGAGCGACGCCAGCGCGCGGTAGCGAGAGCCCGCCGGGTCGAAGCCGTGCGGGACCTCGAGGGAGGCGACCGCCCCCACCACCCGCGGCGGACGGTTGCCAACCCTCACCTCCCAGGTGGCGGTGCCGACGGCGCCGTTCGTGTCGGTGGCGGTGAAGGAGATGGACCGGGAGACGCCCGGCCCGATGAGGAAGGCGCCGTCGGCGGGGTCGCCGTACTGGACCACCACGCTGAAGGTGGCCCGGGTCCCGAGGTCCTGGAGCAGGAAGGCGCTCGCGCCGTCGCCGGAATGGCTGGCGGTGAAAGCAGCTTGCAGCGGATCGCCGTCGGGATCGGACACCGCCAGCGTCGGCGTCTCCCCCAGGGCTGCCATGGTGCCAGTGGCGGCGCCGGGCGAGGAGGAGTTGAAGACGTGCGGTACCTCGATGAGCGGGGCGCCGGCGCCCTGGATCTCGGGAGGCCGGTTGCCGATGGCCACCCGCTGCGCGCCCACCGCGGTGAGGCCGCGCGAGTCGGTGGCCTCCATGACGAAGGTCCACTCTCCGGCGAGAGCGGTACCCTGGGTGGTCACGGCCACCACCGGCGCCGGGCTGGTCTCGTCCGGGTCGAAGGTGACGGCCGGCGCCGGCTTCCCGTCGAGGTCGGCCGGCGGCTGGTAGCGCCAGCGGTAGGCGAAGCCGCCGCCGGCGGGGCTGGTGGCGCTGGCCGAGAGGGCGAAGGTGGTGGCCTGGAGCGCGTCCACGGGCGTGCACACCAGCGGATCCCCGGCGCAGCGATGGTCGAGCGCGAGGTCCGAACCCATGGCGAGCACGGGAGGGTCGACGGACTGGGCCACCGAGACCCGCAGCGCCCGGGGCGCGCTGGGGACGCCCAGCTCGTCGGTCACCACCAGCTTCACGTCGAAGGAGCCGGCACAGGGGAAGACCACCACCAGCGACTCGGTGGCGGCGGCGTCGGGCGACGCCTGGCAGGGCGCCTGGGCGGCGGCCACCGTCCACTGGCGGCTCACCACCGAGTCGCCCGCGTCCGGGTCGTAGCTTCCGGAGCTGCCGAAGGCGTAGCTCACGTTGGACTGGAAGGAAGACGGGGCGGTGATGGCCGCCACCGGAGGCGCATCGGCCACGCAGAGCTCCTGGATGCAGCGGGCGTCGGCCGGGCACTCGGCGGCCGAGGCGCAGCGCCGCGGGGCCGGGACCTCGCCGCAGGCGACCACCGCCGCGGCGAGCGCGGCCAGGCGGGCGGCTGACCTCGGCATGGCTCTCCCATTTGGCGGCGGCTGGCGTTTCAAGTCCAGCTCTAGTATGAATTTCACCTTCGGAGCAGCGCGCGACACGACCGCCGATGTTGCCAGAATCGTTCCAGGTCCAGATCCGCGGCCGTTCAGGGGTTTGCGCCCGGCGGGAGGGGTTCGCCGCCGAGCCCGGCGGTCCGCCATCCGGCCACGCGCCCGCCCCCGGCCGCCGCCGGATCCCCACGCACCGGGGGCCGATCGGCCGGGATCCCGGTCGCTTGGCGGCTGGCGCCGGCCTGTGCCGCCGCGGCGGCGCCTGACACGCCACTTGCAGGCCTCGGCGCCAGGGGAGAGGCCCGACGATGATCGCCACGGCCGTGCTCTTGCTCGCGCTCGCCGCCGGCCCGGGGCCGGGCGACCGCCTGCTCCTGTGCCGTCCGCGAGTGGTTGGGGATTCGGCCCTGGCCCGGGCCGACGCGGTCGTGGCGGCGGCCCGGGGGCTCGGGCAGCGCTTCCTCGACTACGGGGTTCCCTGCGAGAGCGCGCAGGAGGCGGCCCGCGCGGCCCGGCGAGCCGGGCTCACCCACGCCGTGTCGTCGGCGGCCGAGGGGCGGCTGGAGGGTAGCCGCTACGTCCTCACGCTCTCCGAGGCGGCGGCGGAGCGCGAGGTGACGTCGCGGGAGCTCACCGTGGCGCCGGGGGTGGACTCGGTGGCGCCCATCGAGCGGGCGCTGCGCGATCTCGTGAAGGCCTCGGAACCGCCGGCGGCGAGGCGCTCGAACGCGCCCTGGTACGTGATCGGGGCCGGGGCGGCGGTCATGGCGGCCGGGGTCGGGTTCGCGCTGGCGGCGGGATCGGCGGCGGACGCCCGCGACGACGCCTACGCACGTGGGGACGCCCGCACCTACGTGGAGAAGGACGCCGCCTGGCGGTCGTGGAGGACCGCCAGCGGCGTGGCGCTGGGAGTCGGGGCGGCGGCGGTGGCGGCCGGGCTCACCTGGCGCTTCGCGCTATGAGGTGGAAGACATGCTGCGTCGGTTCGCGATCCTGGGGTGCCTGGCCGCGGCGTGCGGCGGCGAGGGCAGCTGGCAGCGGTGCAACACGAGCGCGGAGTGCCCGGCCGGCACCTACTGCGACGTGCCGGTGAGCGGCGAGCAGGGCGTCTGCCAGTCGCCGGGAACCCTGGCGCTCACGTCGCCCGCGGCGGGGGCCTTCGTGGGAACCAGCATCACCGCGACGGCGATGCTGACGCTGGCTTCGGCCTCCGTTCCCGCGCCGTCGGTGGTGCAGCTGCGGCTGGGGGGAACCCCGGTGGTGGACCTGCTGCTGCAGGGCGCCCCGGCGAACCAGGTGGCCACCTACCGCGCGACGTGGAGCCCCGGGGCGGGGCAGAACGGGCCTGGCTCGCTGGACGCCGCGGCCATCGTGGACGTGGCCGGGACCTCGGTGCTGGTGACGAGCCCGGCCGTCCCGGTGACCATCGACACGCAGGCGCCGGCCATCGCCAGCGCTACCGCAGCCTGCAGCGGCGGGTGCAAGCGGGACTCGACCCTCGACGTGTCCGCCGAGGTGAGCGACGCCAACCTGCTCGCGGTGGCGGTGTCGCTGGACCTCGAGCCGGGCCGGGCGGTGCCCGTCACCCGGAACGGCACCGTCTGGTCGGCGTCGGTGGCGCTCGGGGG
>DASRTO010000063.1:0-6413 GCA_035655915.1 Anaeromyxobacteraceae bacterium | reverse complement strand
GTAGAGGGCCGCCCCGATGGCCACCGCCTCGTCGGGGTGGACCCCCTTGGAGGGCGGCTTGCCGAAGAATTTGGTGAGGCGATCCTGGATGGCCGGCATGCGGGTCTGCCCGCCCACCAGCATCACCTCGTCGATCTCCTTCACCGCGACGCCGGCGTCCACCATGACCGCGCCCACGATCTTGAGGGCCCGGTCGACCAGCCCCTGCGTCAGCTGCTCCAGGAGCCGCCGATCGAACGTCATCTCGATGTTCAAGGGCTGCCCCTGCGGCGTCATGGTGACGAAGGGGATGGAGAAGGGGGCCTCGGTGCGCGCGGAGAGGTCGATCTTGGTGCGCTCGGCCAGGTCCTTGACGCGCTGCATGGCCACCGGGTCGGTGGAAAGGTCGATGCCGTGCTTCTGGCGGAACTCCTCCAGCACGTGGCGGATCATGGCGTTGTCGAAGTCCAGGCCGCCCAGGAAGATGTCGCCGCCGGTGGCCTTCACCTCGAAGACCCGATCGCGGATGTCGATGATGGACACGTCGAAGGTGCCGCCCCCCAGGTCGAACACCAGCACCCTTTCCTGAAGTCTCTTGCCCAGCCCGTAGGCCAGCGCCGCCGCGGTGGGCTCGTTGATGATGCGGACCACCTCCAGGTCGATGAGCTTCCCCGCCTCCTTGACCGCCTGGCGCTGGCGGTCGGTGAAGTAGGCCGGCACCGTCACCACCGCGCGGGCCGCCTTGAAGCCCAGGAAGTCGGAGGCCACGTCCCGGATCTTGGACAGGATCTTGGCGCTCACCTCGTGGACCTGGTAGGTGCGCCCGTGGCAGTCGACCGCCACGTCGTGGTGGGCGCCGGCGCGCACCCGGTACTGCACCGACTTCTGCACCGTCTCCACCACGTCGTCCTTGGCGGAGCGCCCGATGAGGCGCTTGGTGGCGTAGAGGGTGTTGCGGGGGTTGAGCTGCCACTGGCGCTTGGCTTCGTGGCCGATGAGCTCGTTCCCCTTGTCGTCGACGGCGTAGACCGAGGGGATGATGACGTCGCCCCCCTTGTAGGGAATGAGCTTCACCTGCCCGTCGCCCACCACCACCGCCGCGCAGCTGTTGGTGGTTCCCAGGTCGATCCCGATGATGGTGTCTGGGGGGAGCATCGGCGCTTCCGGGAGATTACTACGGGCCACCCCCGGGGTGGAGGGGACCCTCAGGGCGCGGCCTGGGCGCGGCGGGCCGGACGGCGTTACCATAGCGAGGATGGCCTCCTCCCCGGACGCGCGCCGCTGGCTCTCCCAGGTCGGGGCGGCGGTCCGGGGCGCCTACGCCGAGCAGCGGTCGTTGCTCTCCTTCGAGGAGTACCTGGAGGTGTTCCTGGCCGCGCCGCGGCAGCAGGCCCGCAACTCCGCCCAGTACCTGCGCGAGGTGGTGGATCACTTCGGGTGGGGCGAGGTGCCGACGCCGGCCGGCCCGGCGCGCCGTGCCCGCCTCTTCGACCTCGAGTTCGAGCCGGAGGGACGGACGGTGCGGGTGGCCGGCCAGGAGGAGGTGCAGCAGTCGCTCTACCGGGTGCTCTCCAACTTCGTGCGCGCCGGGCGCCCCAACAAGCTCATCCTGCTCCACGGCCCCAACGGATCGGCCAAGTCCTCCCTGGTGCAGGCGCTGACGCGGGCCGTGGAGGCCTACTCCCGGCTGCCACAGGGCGCGCTCTACCGCTACCACTGGGTGTTCCCCAGCGAGAAGAAGCTGAAGGGCGGCGGCACGGTGGGCTTCGGCTCAACCGGGCCCGGGGGCGAGCTCGGCTCGTTCGCCCACCTCGACGGCGAGGCGGTGGACGCGCGCCTGGCCTGCCCGCTGCGCGACCACCCGCTCCTGCTGGTGCCGCTGGCCGAGCGGCGCGAGCTGCTCCAGGCCCACTGCCGGCCCAGCGACCGGGCCGGGGCGGGGGAGGGCGACTTCGTCCTCTCCGACTACCTGCTGGAGGGGCAGCCCTGCCAGTTCTGCCACCAGATCCAGACCGCGCTCATGGGCGCCCACCGCGGCGACTGGCTCAAGGTGCTGCGCCACGTCCAGGTGGAGCGCTTCTACGTCTCGGCCCGCTACCAGCAGGCGGCGGTGACGGTGGAGCCGCAGCTGTCGGTGGACGCCGGCTACCGCCAGGTCACCAGCGACCGGAGCCACGCCTCGCTCCCGGCGGCGCTGCAGGCGGTGGCGCTCTTCGAGCCGTACGGGCCCCTGGTGGCGGCCAACCGCGGGCTGGTGGACTTCGCCGACCTGCTCAAGCGCCCACCGGAGCACTTCAAGTACCTGCTGGGCATGAGCGAGACCGGGCGCGTCTCCCTGGAGAGCTTCGGGCTGCACCTCGACGCGGTGCTGGTCGGCTCCACCAACGAGAAGCAGCTGGCGGCCTTCAAGGAGACGCCCGACTTCCCCTCCTTCAAGGGGCGGCTGGAGCTGGTGCGCGTCCCCTACCTGCGCCGCTTCTCGGTGGAGAAGGAGATCTACGACCATCAGATCTCCCCCGCGGCGGTGGGAAAGCACGTGGCCCCGCACGCCACCGAGGCGGCGGCCTTGTGGGCGGTGCTGACCCGCCTGAAGAAGCCCATGCCCGATCGCTACCGGGGGGAGGTGCGGGACCTGGTGGACGACCTCACCCCGCTGGAGAAGCTGAAGCTCTACGACCGCGGCGAGGCGCCCGATCGGCTGGCGCTGGGCCCGGCCAAGGAGCTGAAGAAGGCCTTGCCCGACCTGTACCGCGAGTCGGACGTCTACCCCAACTACGAGGGGCGCTCCGGGGCCTCGGCCCGAGAGCTCAAGACCGTCCTCCTCAACGCGGCCCAGCGGCGCGCCCACTGCCTCACGCCGCTGGCGGTGCTGGAGGAGCTGGAGGCCCTCTGCCGCGACAAGACCGTGCACGAGTTCCTCCAGCAGGAGGTGCTCGACGGCTATCACGACCACGAGCATTTCCTGAAGGTGGCCGAGGCCGAGGTCCTGGACGCGCTGGAGGAGGAGATCCGCGACTCGATGGGGCTGGTGTCGGAGAGCCAGTACCGGGACCTCTTCGAGCGCTACGTCACCCAGGTCTCCTCCTGGGTGAAGGGCGAGAAGATCAGGAACCGCATCACCGGCGAGTACCAGGCCCCCGACGACGAGCGCATGGCCGAGGTGGAGGCCATCGTCATGCCGCCCGGGGAGGACCGGGCCAACTTCCGCCGGGGCCTCATCGCCTCCGTGGGGGCCTTCCGCCTCGACCACCCCGACGAGCAGGCCATCGACTACCAGGCCATCTTCCCGGACCTGTTCCGCCGTTTGCGGGTCCACTCCTACGAGGAGCGCAAGCGGCAGCTCCGGCGTTCCAAGGAGGACCTGCTCCGCTACCTCTCCGACGATCGGGCCGCGCTGGACGACCGGACCCGCAGGCAGGTGCAGGACACGCTCCAGCACATGCGCGAGCGCTTCGGCTACTGCGACCACTGCGCGCAGGAGGCCATCCTCTACCTGCTGCGGCGCCGGTACGACTGATCGTGACGGGGCGTGCCGCGTCTTCTTGCCGGGAGGGGCCTGCGGCCCCCCGGTCCCCCCGCTCGCTCCAGGACAGGCTCATCCGCCTGTCCCTGCGCTCGCCGTGGCGCCTGGGCCGTCGGGGCCCCACCCCTGCCGCGCTGGAGCCGGGCGCGCCTCGGCTTCGCCTCGCGCGCCGTCCAGCGGGGAGGGGGCGCCGCCCCCTCCCCGGCTTCGCCGGGGCCCACCCCCGGGTGGTCACTTCGGCATGCCATCCGCTGCAGCGCCGGGAGCGGGTGCGCTAGCTCGTTCCGCCGGCGGACCGGCCGCGCCGGCAACGGGCCGGCGCGACCCCCCGGGAGGCCGAGGCCCCGCCCCAGTTCAGCGCGCGGGGCGCACGTCGCTGGCCCCGCCGTCCGCGCTCCCGCCGCCTGCGGGCGGCGGTCCCCCGTCGCGGCCGCCCGGGGCCCCGCCATCCCTGCCGCCAGCGGCGCCGGTAGCGGCCCCGCCGTCGGAGGGTCCCGGTGCGCCACCGGGTGGCCCCGCCGTGCCGCCGTCGCCGCCCGCCGGACGGACCTCGATCCAGGCCGCCACCCCGTCCGGATTGGCCGCCGCCCGCACCTCGACCCCCGGCTCGACGTCGCGCATGGTCCCCAGCCCTTCGGGGAGGTAGACGACCGTGTTGCGGTCGAAGCCCAGCTCCTCGCGTCCCCCCGGCCCGCTGATCGTCAGGCGGCGATCGCCCCAGTCCACCGCGGTCACGCGCCCCGACCTGACGGCGATGGCGGCCGGCCCGGCGTCCGGCTGGGCGGCCCGCGCCGGAGCGGCGAGCAGCGCCGCCAGGCAGAGGGCGAGGGCGGTCCGGGCGTGGCGGGCCATGGAATGCGCCTGTCGGGGTCCCCGGCTACCATATCGCGCGTCGAGACGGCGTGCCGCCGCGCCCACACCCGGAGGACCGATGGACCGACGCGCCAGCTGGGACGAGTACTTCATGAACGTGGCCCGGGTGGTGGCCACTCGTGCCACCTGCGAGCGCAAGCACGTGGGCGCGGTGCTGGTGCGCGATCGCACCATCCTCTCCACCGGCTACAACGGCTCCATCCGCGGCCTGCCCCACTGCAGCGAGGTGGGACACATGATGGAGGACAACCACTGCGTGCGCACCGTCCACGCCGAGGCCAACGCCATCATCCAGGCCGCCAAGAACGGAGTGGCCGTCGAGGGCTCCACCATCTACACCACCGCCTCCCCCTGCTGGCCCTGCTTCAAGCTGGTGGCCAACTCCGGGGTGCGGCGCATCGTCTTCGGCGAGTTCTACCGCGACGAGCGCATCTTCGACCACGCCAAGGAGCTGGGCATCGAGCTGGTGGAGCTGAAGGTCCCGGCCCGGCCCGATCTGGAGGCCTCCGACACCGGCCCGGCCCGCCAGGTGATCGTCTCCCGCGACGAGCGCTGAAAGCGGTCTGCACACTCCGGGTGACTTCCGGATCTCCTGGCGCTTCGATCGCTTCCGTAGGGCGCGGGCTTGTGCCCCGCCGGGACACCCGGATCTCGGCGAAGGGTCCTCGGCGCTGGCCGTTGAGCGCGATTCCCGTCCGGCACGAGGGCCTCGTGGCGGCGGGGGACGAGCCCGGACGAGACCGCCCTACCGCTCCTGGCCGGTGGCGGCGGCCGTCGGTGCGGGCGGGGCCTCGGCCTGGAGGTCCTCGCCCAGCACCGCCGCGATGGCCTGGCGGCGGGACAGGTAGAGCCGCTCCCGCTGCCGCAGCCTCACCCAGCGGGCCCGCTCCGCCTCCGGGACCGGGTCGGGCATGGCGTCGAGCTCGGTCCGCACCGCGCGGAGGGCCCGGTCGAGCGACACCACCCGGATCGAGGCCCTGGCCCCGGGATCGCGGCGCGCGTCGATCTCGGCGGCGTCGTTCTCGGTCCACAGCGGCAGGAAGTCCACCCCCGCCACCTCGACCCGGCGCACCCCGCGCCCGTAGTCGCGGCGGGCCAGCGTCACCCGCAGCAGGGCGCCGTCGCGGGTGGCGCCCGCGCGGTCGGGAGTCACCCCGGACACGAAGTAGCGCGACTGGTTGGAGACGAAGTTCCCGAGCGAGTAGGCGATCACCGACAGGCGCCCGTCGGTGCACCGGTAGAGCTCCAGCGGCTGCAGCACGTGGGGGTGGTGGCCCAGCACCACCAGGGCCCCGGCCTCGGCCAGCCGGCGGGCCAGCTCCACGTCGTCGGGGCGGGGCTGGGCGGCGTACTCCTCGCCCCAGTGGAGGGAGACCACCACCGCGTCGGCCGAGGCGACCGCCTGGCGCACCGCCGCCGGCGCCCGCTCCGGGTCGAGGAGGGCCGCCCGCAGGCAGGGGCCGGTGGGGGCGCAGGTGTTCCCCTCGTCGTTGAAGAAGCGGCTCCAGGCCAGGAAGGCCAGCCGGAGCCCGTTGACCTCGATCAGGCGCGGGCCGGCCTCGGCGGGCGGCGTCCCGGCCCCCACCCAGGCGAGCCCGGCCTCGTCCAGCCGGCGTAGCGTCTCCAGGAACCCCGCCCGGCCCTGGTCGAAGGCGTGGTTGTTGGCCACGCTCACCAGGTCCACCCCGGCGGCGCGGAGCGCCCGCGCCGCGGCCGGCGGCGCGTTGAAGACGTAGCTGCGCGAGCCGCGGTCGGCGGTGGGGGCGATGGGCGATTCCAGGTTGGCGAAGGTGAGGTCGGGAGCGGAGAGGAGGTCGGCCACCTCGGCGTAGAGCCACGTGTAGCCGTCCTCGTCGCCGCCGCGGGAGTCGCGGTGGAGGGCCGCCGACTCCTTCACCGCCCCGTGCATGAGCACGTCGCCCAGGGCGCCCAGGGTGAGCCGGCCCTCGGTGCGGACCGGGGCCTGCTCGGCGGGTGCGGGGCGCACCCCCCGCGGCGCCGGGGCCGGGTTTGAGGCACAATGGGCCGCGGGCGCCAT
>DASRTO010000062.1:0-6666 GCA_035655915.1 Anaeromyxobacteraceae bacterium | reverse complement strand
CTGACCGTGAACTTCAGCGTGACCGGCGCCGCCGCGAGCGCCCTGGTCAAGCCGACCGTGGTGGTGAGCCTCTACGGCTACGACAGCAAGGACTTCATCGTCAGCGGCCACGGCAGCCAGCCGGCGCCGGACTCGAAGCGGAACTTGGAGTGGGCGGAGGGCGCCACGGGCAACAGCCCGCGCCTGACGGTCGCCCCGGCGGCCGCCACGGCTGGCAACACCACCTGGGTCGCGACGGCCGACCTGACCCTCTGGGCCGGCAAGCTCGCCGACGGCTCGGTGAAGCGCTGCGAGATCGGCATCCTCCCGGTGGTCGGCGCCGATCAGACCCAGGCCGTGGGGACCACCAACCCGGCCATCGCGGTCTCGGGCGTGACGAGGACGTTCGACCTCGTCGGCAATGCCCTGGTGGCCGACGCGGCCTCCTACGGCAAGGCGATCGTCGACGCGGCGAAGTGCAACAAGTGCCATGACGCGCTCGGGACCACCTTCCACAGCCCGTCCTACGGAAGCGCCGGCGTGGTCGCCTGCCGGCTGTGCCACTGGATCGGGAGCGGCGGGTCGCACCTCGAGATGCAGTCGCGGTCGATCGACTCCTACGTCCACGCCATCCACTCGTTCCAGGCGTTCGATCCAGGCGACATCAACTTCGCCGATCCGGTCGAGGCGATGCACTACGAGCACCACATCGAGTCCACCTACCCGAACTTCACGCTCCTGAGCTGCGAGTCGTGCCACAACCCCGGAACGTACGAGGTGCCGGACCAGACGCGTTCGCTCGCGAGCATCCTCTCCGCGTCCGACTCGAACGCGACGTGGGACCGGGCCATCGGCGCCGTGCCGAGCTACGTGGTCGGTCCCGCCTCGCGGGCCTGCGGCTCCTGCCACCGGGCCGAGATGATCAACGAAGACGCGGCCAGCCGGCTCATGTCCTTCAACGACCACACCGCGACGAACGGGTACCAGCTCGGGAACGCCACCGGCGTCCTCGACGCCGCGATCGCGAAGATCATGAGCTTCTTCCAGTAGGCGAGACCGACGAGGTGGGCTCCGGCCCACCTCGGACGCGAACTCCCGGCCCCCGGCGCCACCGCGCGTCGGGGGCCGCTTATTTCCGCGAACCCGGACACGCTGGCCGGAGATACGTGCTCCCGCCCCGCCCCCGGAGCGGAAACGGGTAGGATGGCCGGGCGCCATGAAGCTGGGCCAGGTCTACCCCCTGATCATCGGCTTCGTCATCGTGCCGGCGGCGCTCTTGCTCACGGTGGGCGTGCTCATCCTGGTGCTGGGGTCGGCCACCCGCGAGTACGTCTTCGGGGTGCTGGTGCTGGCGGCGGTCTCCACCACCATCATCGGCGTCATCGCCACCCTGACCGTGCTCTACCGCGAGGCGCGGGTGTCGCGTCTCCAGACCGACTTCGTCAACAAGGTCTCCCACGACCTGCGCACCCCGCTCACCAGCATCCGCATGTTCGTGGAGACGCTGCAGCTGGGGCGGCTCCCCGAGCCGGAGCGGCAGCGCGAGGCCCTGGCGGTCATCGCCCAGGAGACGGCGCGCCTCTCGCTGCTCATCAACCGCCTCCTCGACTGGGCCCGCATGGAGTCCGGCAAGCGCAGCTACGCCCTGGAGCCGGTGAGCGTGGAGGACGTGGTGGACGACGCGCTCCGGGCCTTCGAGCCGCAGCGCCTCAGCGAGCCGGCCCAGGTGGACCGGGAGATCCAGCCCGGCCTCCCGCCGGTGCGGGCCGACCGCGAGGCCCTCTCCGAGGCGCTCCTCGACCTCCTGCAGAACGCCCACAAGTACACCGGGGCGGACAAGCGCATCACGGTCGGGGCGCGCCTGGAGGACGGAACGGTGCTGGTCACGGTGGCCGACAACGGTCCCGGCATCCGGGTGGCGGACCAGAAGCGGATCTTCGAGAAGTTCTACCGGGCCCAGGACCCGCTGCAGCGCCACATCGAGGGGTCGGGCCTGGGGCTGGCCATGGTGAAGCACATCGTGGAGGCCCACGGCGGGCGGGTCACGGTGGCGAGCGACGTCGGAGCGGGGGCCGTCTTCACCATCGCCCTCCCGGCGGCCGAGGCGGCATGAGACAGGAGACCCATCCGGTGACCCAAACCATCCTGGTGGTGGAGGACGACCCCTCCATCCTGCGCGGCCTGCAGCTGAACCTGGCCGCCGAGGGCTACCGGGTCCGCAGCGCCCCCGACGGGGAGGAGGGGCTGCGCCTGGCCCGCGCCGAGGAGCCGGACCTCCTGGTGGTGGACCTGATGCTCCCCCGGCTGGGCGGCCTGGAGCTCATCCGCGAGATCCGCGCCCAGGACGCCGAGGTGCCCATCCTGGTGCTCTCGGCCAAGGGTCACGAGTCCGACAAGGTGGCCGCCCTGGGCCTGGGGGCCGACGACTACGTGGTGAAGCCCTTCGGCCTGAAGGAGCTCCTGGCCCGCATCGCCCGGGCGCTGACCCGGCGGCGCGGGCGGGAGGGCGAGGGCCAGCGCGGGCTGCGCCGCTTCGGCTCGGCGGAGGTGGACCTGCGGGCGCGGCGGCTCACGGTGTCGGGACGCGAGGTGGCGCTCACCGCCAGGGAGTTCGACCTGCTCGCCTACTTCGTGACCCACGCCGGGAAGGTCCACAGCCGGGAGCACCTCCTGGCCGCGGTGTGGGGGGCGCGAGAGTTCGAGACCGCCCGCACCGTCGACAACTTCGTGGCTCGCCTGCGCGCCCGCCTGGGCGAGGACGCCGAAAGGCCCCGCCATCTGGAGACGGTGCGCGGGGCGGGGTACCGCTTCACGCCGTGAGCGCCGGGGCGGCGGCGAGCGCCGCCCGCACCCCGGCCAGCAGGGCCTCGTCCTCTCCCGGCAGCACGGTGCGCGGATCGAGCAGCACCCGGCCCTCCTCGATGCGCCCCACCACCGGCGGGTCCTGGCGCCGCAGCGCCGCGGCCAGCCAGTCGGGGTCGCCCGGCGGCAGGGCCAGCACGAAGGTGGGCAGGGTCACCCCGGGCAGCGAGCCGCCGCCGACCGCCGATTCGGCGGGGCGGACCTCGGCGCCGGCCGCCGCCGGCCCGAGGGCGGCGAGCCACTCGCGGGCCCGCGCCGCCAGTGCCGCCGGCGCCTGGGCGATGGCCCGCCACACCGGGACCTCCTGCTCCGCCTCGCCCCGCTCGTAGTGGCCGAGCGTCGCCAAGAGCCCGGCCAGCGTGGTCTTGTCCACCCGCAGCGCCCGCGTGAGCGGGTGGCGGCGGCACAGGTCCACCGCCTCCCGCCGCCCCGCCAGGATGCCGGCCTGCGGGCCGCCCAGGAGCTTGTCGCCGGAGAAGGTGACCAGGTCGGCGCCGGCGCGGATCCGCTCCTGCACGGTGGGCTCCTCCCCCAGGCCGAAGGGCGCGGTGGGGAGCAGGGTCCCGGAGCCGAGGTCGTCGACCATCCACACCCCGGCGCGGCGGGCCAGGGCCGTGAGCTTCGGGAGCGGCACGTCCTCCACGAAGCCGGTGAGCCGGAAGTTGGAGCGGTGCACCGAGAGGATGAGGCGGGTGCGCTCGGTGAGCGCGCCCTCGTAGTCGGAGAGGCGCGTGCGGTTGGTGGTGCCCACCTCCGCCAGCACCGCCCCGGAGCGGCGCAGCACGTCGGGGATGCGGAAGCCGCCGCCGATCTCGACCAGCTGGCCGCGGGAGATGACCACCTGGGGCCGCCCGCCCCGGGTGGGGGCGCGCCCCTGGCCGGGGCGGGTCTCCATGAGCGCCGAGAGCGCCAGCAGCACCGCCGAGGCGTTGTTGTTCACCACCAGCGCCGCCTCGGCCCCGGTGAGGCGGCACAGCGGGCCGGAGGCGTGGCCGTAGCGATCGCCCCGCTCGCCCGCCTCGAGGTCGAGCTCGAGGTTGGAGTAGCCGCGCCCCACCTGGCGCATGGCCTCCAGCGCAGCCGCCGAGAGCGGCGCCCGCCCCAGGTTGGTGTGGATGACCACCCCCGTGGCATTCACCACTGGTCTCAAGGTTCCCCGTGCCTCGCCGGCGAGCCGGTGGAGCAGCCGCTCCTCGATGGCCTGCGCGGTGGGGCAGGGGGCGCCCGCCAGGATCTCGGCCCGGAGGCCGTCGAGGAGCCCCCGCACCGCCTCCATCACGGGCGCGTGGCCCAGCCGGGAGAGCAGCCCCTTCCGCTCGGCGGCGGCGAGGAGCCGGTCGGCCCTGGGCAGCTTGCGCGCCTCCTGGGCGGCCTCGCGGGGAGCGGCCATGGGGCCATCATAGCTCGGGGAAGCATGGGCTTCGGGCTTCAGGAATACGGCCCGAGCCCGAAGCCGGACAGCTGGAGCCCGAGAACCACTCGCGGCCGAGAACGTTGTTGCCTCCCCAGGCGGGAGAAGGTAATCCTTTCGCCCTCCTATGCCCGCGATCCTGGAAGACAAGTCCATGGCCGAGGCGTACCTGTGGGCCATCGTGTTCCTGCCGCTCGCCGGGGCCCTGGTGAACGGGCTCTTCGGGAAGCGGCTCGGCCGCGGGAACGTCGCCTTCATCGCCATCGCCATGCTGGCGGGCTCGTTCCTCCTCTCGCTCATGGCCTTCTCCTGGGTGATGCGCGGCGAGGGCGTGATCCTGCGCTTCGGCGGCCCGGGCTGGTTCCGCGTGCTCGGTCCCGACGGGCGGGCCCTGGTCTCGGTGAGCTGGGGCCTCATGGTGGACCGGCTCTCCGGCACCATGATCCTGGTGGTGACCGGCGTGGGCTTCCTCATCCACGTCTACTCGGCGTCCTACATGTCCCACGAGGACGACGGCGGCTACGCCCGGTACTTCACCTACCTGAACCTCTTCGTGGCCGCCATGCTCATCCTGGTGCTGGGCGACAGCCTGGCGCTCACCTTCGTGGGCTGGGAGGGCGTGGGCCTGTGCAGCTACCTGCTCATCGGCTTCTGGTACACCGACGAGCAGAAGGCCTACTGCGGCCGCAAGGCCTTCGTGGTGAACCGCATCGGCGACTTCGGGTTCCTCGTGGGGCTGTTCGCCATCATCTCGGTGTTCGGCACCGCCAACTACGGGCAGCTGGAGGTGCTGGCCCGGGCGGCCCGGCTGGACTGGGTGCTGCAGAGCGGCGTCTTCTCCGGCTGGACGGTGAAGGCGGCCATCACCTTCGCCACCCTGGGGCTGTTCGCCGGCGCCACCGGCAAGTCGGCCCAGCTCCCCCTGTACGTGTGGCTGCCCGACGCCATGGCCGGCCCCACCCCGGTCTCGGCCCTGATCCACGCCGCCACCATGGTGACCGCCGGGGTGTACCTGGTGGCGCGCACCGGCTTCCTCTTCGCGCTGGCCCCGGCCTCGATGGCCACGGTGACCCTGGTGGGAGCGCTGACGGCGCTGGTGGCGGCCCTGATGGCCTTCACCCAGAACGACATCAAGAAGGTGCTGGCCTACTCCACGGTGAGCCAGCTGGGCTTCATGTTCATCGGCGTCGGCGCCGGCGTCTTCTGGGCCGGCATCCTGCACCTGGTCACCCACGCCTTCTTCAAGGCCTGCCTGTTCCTCGGCGCCGGCTCGGTGATGCACGGCATGGGCGACGACACCGACATCCGCAACATGGGCGGGCTGTGGAGGAGGATGCCCCACACCGCCCGGACCTTCGCCATCGCCACCGCCGCCATCACCGGGGTGGTCCCGCTCTCCGGCTTCTTCTCCAAGGACGCCATCCTCCATGGCGTGCACGGCATCCACAACCCCGCCGCGGCCTGGGTGGGGCCGGCCGCCTGGTGGCTCGGCTCGGTGGCCGCCCTGGGCACCGCCTTCTACATGACGCGGCTCTTCGTCCTCACCTTCCTGGGGACGCCGCGCACCCGGGCCGCCGAGCACGCCCACGAGTCGTCGCCGGTCATGACCGGCCCCTTGTGGATCCTGGCCCTCCTCTCGGTGGTGGGCCTGGTGCTGGGCCTGCCCGGCCATTCCGCCGCCAGCGAGCTCTTCCAGAAGTTCACCCGCCCGGTCTTCGCCCAGGCCACCACCCAGCTCATGGCGGTGGGCCAGCTGCCCCGCGAGCCCGGGCCCTGGCTCTCCGCCTTCGCCATCGCCTTCGTCATCGCCTGGGCCGGCGCCGTCGCCGGCTGGGCCCTGTACGGCGGCGCGCTGCGGTCGCTCCCGGGCCGGCTGGCGCTCCGCTTCCCCCGCCTCTACCAGTTCGCCTACGACAAGTTCCGCGTCGACGAGCTGTACGACCTGACGGTGGTCCGCCCGCTCCGGGCGGCGGCGCGGGGGCTGTGGGCGGTGGTGGACTTCTTCGCCATCGAGACCGTCTTCGTGAACGGCGTGCCCCGGGCGGTGGCGGCCTTCTCGCAGGTCTTCCGGGCGGCGCAGAACGGCGACGTGCAGCGCTACGCCGCGGTCATCCTGATCGCGGCGGCGGCCATCCTCTGGACCGTCCTGGGCGCGGGAGGTCGCTAGCCCGATGCCGACCCTGCTGAACGTCGTCGTCTTCCTCCCGCTGGCCGGGGCGCTGCTGGCGGTGGTGGTCCCGCGCGACGAGGTCCGGCAGCACAAGGCCCTGGCGCTCACGGTCTCGCTGGCGACCTTCGCGGCCTCGCTGTGGCTGTGGGCCGGCTTCGACGCCTCGCGCGGCGCCCCCGAGTTCCAGTTCGAGACCCAGGTCCCCTGGATCGCCTCGGTGGGCATCTCCTACCAGGTCGGGCTC
>DASRTO010000061.1:0-7305 GCA_035655915.1 Anaeromyxobacteraceae bacterium | reverse complement strand
CAGAAGAAGCCCACCGTGCGCCGCGCCACCGAGGCGGCGGAGCGGCTGGGCCCGGGCCTCGGCGGCGGCCGCCAACTTCTCTGCGCGGCTGCGGGCGATTCCCGGCGCGGCCCTGGCCTTCCCGGCGAGGGGCACGAGGTCGGCGAGGGGGCGCCGGACCTTGAGCGCCCCCACGCGCACCAGCGCCTCGCCGGCGGAGATCTCGACCACCTCCCCCTCCTGTCCCAGCGAGGCGATGCGCACCCTGGTCCCGGCCTCCACCTGCCCGGCGGGCAGCGCCTCCGCCCCGGCCTCGGCCTGGGCCTCGGCCACCCGGCCGGCCTGGGAAAGGGTGGCCGCCCAGGTCTCGAGCCGCTCCGCCGCCTCGGTGGCGCGGCGCACGGTGGGCTTCTTCTGGAGGTCGGCGAGCAGCCGCGCCACCTCGTCCCGGGCCGCCTCCACCTCCTCCGCCAGGGAGCCCGCCACCCGCGCCGCCGCCTCCTTCTCGGCCCGGCGGGCCGCCTGGCCGGCCGAGCGCGCCTCGGCCTGGGCGGCCCGGGCCCGCTCCCGCTCCCGGGAGAGCCCCTCGCGCTCGGCAGCGAGCCGCGCCCGCTCTCCCTCTAGGGCGCGCAGAGCCGCGCCCAGGGCCCCGCCCCGGCCGCCGAGGTGGGCCCGGGCCCGCTCCACCACCTGCTCGGGGAGGCCCACCCGCCGCGCCACCTCCAGCGCCGAGGAGGACCCCGGCGAGCCCAGGTGGAGCTGGTAGGTGGGGGCCAGGCGCTCCGGATCGAAGCCCACCCGGGCGTTGGCGAAGCGCGCGTCGGTGAGCGCCAGCGCCTTGAGCTCGTCGAGGTGGGTGGTGACCAGCACCTGGGCCCCCCGCGTGAGGAGGTCCTCCAGGATGGCGGCCGCCAGGGCCGCCCCCTCGCGCGGGTCGGTGTCGGCGGCGATCTCGTCCACCAGCACCAGCGACCCCGGCCCGGCCGAGGCGGCCATCTCCCGCACCGCCGAGAGGTGGGCGGTGAAGGTGGAGAGGTCCCGCATGAGGTCGCCCCGCTCGTCCACCGCGGCCTCGACCCGGGCGTAGAAGGGGAGGCGCGATCCCCTGGCCGCCGGCACCGGGAGCCCGGCCCGGAGCATGACCGCGCACAGCCCCACCGCGGTGACCGCCACCGTCTTGCCGCCGCCGTTGGGGCCGGAGACCACCAGCGCCAGCCGAGGGGGCTCGAGGACCACGTCGCTCGCGATTACCTTCTTCCCTTGCAGGACCAGGAGCGGGTGGCGCAGGTCCCGCAGGGCGAAGCCGCCGGCGGGAGCGCACACCTCCGGCGCGTTGGCGTCGAGCTCGGAGGAGAGCAGGGCCTCCGCCTCGAGGAGGTCCAGGGCGGAGAGGACCTCTAGGTCGCGGCGCAGCGCCTCCGACCGGTCGGCCACCGCCGCCGAGAGCTCGCGCAGGATACGCTCCTCCTCCTCGGCGGCCATGGCGGCGGCGATCGACAGCTCGTTCCCGAGCTCCACCATGGGCTCGGGCTCGACGAACAGGGTCTGGCCGGACTGGGAGGCGCCGTGCACGATCCCCGGCACCTTGGTCCGGTCGCTAGCCAGCACCGGCAGCACGTAGCGTTCATCGCGGATGGTGTAGTAGCGGTCGCGCAGGTGGCGGGAGAGGACCTCGTCGGCGAGGAGCGCCTCCACCTGCGACTTCAAGGCCCGGTGCAGGCCGCGCAGCCGCTCCCGGAGCCCGGCCAGGGCCGGGCTGGCCCGATCGGAGACCGCGCCGGAGGGCTCGATGGCCTCCTCGATGCGGTCGGCCAGGTCGTCGTCCGGCGACAGGTCCGCCGCCAGCGCTCCGAGCCGCGGCGCCTCTGGCCGGGCCGCCAGGGCCGCGCGCGTCCGGGCCGCGGACCGAGAGAGGGAGGCGCACTCGCGCAGGGCCAGCGGCTCCAGGGCCCCACCCTTGGCCGCCCGTTCCAGGTGGGGCTCCACCTCGCCGAGCCCGCCGAATGGCAGGGAGACCTGCTGCTCGGCCAGGGCGCGCGCCTCCCCCACCCGGGCCAGGGCCTCCCGCACCTCCTCGGCGCTCTCGAGGAACCCCAGCGCCCGGGCGCGCCGCTGCCCCGCCGGCAGCCGGCAGCGCCCCGCCAGGGCCTCCACGACCTGGGGCCAGCCCATCTCCCGGAGCGATCGCGGGTCGCCGGACCCTTCGGCGGGCAATGGGCTCTCACCGGCCATGAAGAAGGTCCTCGTCCTCGGCGGCGGCTTCGCGGGGCTCGAGGCTGCCATCCACCTGTCGAAGGGCGGCCTCGACGTCACCCTGGTCTCGAACCGTCCCTATCTCTACATCTATCCGACCTCGATCTGGGTGGTCACCGGCGAGCAGGAGCAGGCCCAGGTGACCCTCGATCTCGGCGAGGTGGCGCGGCGGCACGGATTCCGCTTCCTGCAGGGGGCGGTGCAGTCGGTGGATGGCGCCCGCCGCTCGGCGGTGGTGGACGGCCAGGCGATGGCCGCCGACCACCTGGTGCTGGCCATGGGCGGGATGCCGCTCCGGCCCAAGGGCATCGAGCACACCCACGCCATCGGCGGCGACCCGGAGAACGCGGTCAGGACCCGCGCCGCCCTCGAGGACCTCTTGAAGGCCGGGTCGGGGCGAATCGCCATGGGCTTCGGTGGCAACCCCAAGGACCCCTCCTCGGTTCGCGGCGGGCCGGTCTTCGAGCTCATGTTCAACGTGGACACCCTGCTCCGGCGCCGCGGGCTGCGCGACCGCTTCGAGCTTACCTTCTTCGCTCCCATGGCGAGCCCGGGCGAGCGCATGGGCTCGCGCGCGGCCGCCGCCATCCGCAGCATGCTCGGGAAGCTCGGCATCGGCATGCGCTTCGGCGTGAAGATCGCCGGCTTCGAGAAGGGTGCGGTGCTCTTCGATGACGGCTCGCGGCTCGAGGCCGACCTCACCGTCTTCGTGCCGGCCGGCAAGGGACACCCGGTCCTGGAGACCTCCGGCCTGCCCCGGAACGAGGCCGGGTTCGTCCAGGCCGACGAGGGGTGCGCCGTCCCCGGCTTCCCCGGGGTGTGGGCGGTGGGGGACAGCGCGGCCCTGCGCGGGCCGGAGTGGCGCGCCAAGCAGGGCCACCTCGCCGAGGTGATGGCCCGGGTGGCGGCGCACAACCTGATTGCCGCCGAGGCGGGCCGGGCGGAGCGGGAGAGCTACCTCCCCCACGTGGGCATCACCTGCCTCATGGACATGGGGAGCGGCGCCGCCTACGTCCACCGCGACGAGCGCGTGGAGCGGATGGTGCCCTTGCCGGTGGTGGGGCACTGGCTCAAGAAGGGCTGGGGCGCCTACTTCAAGGCGTCGAAGCGGAAGCAGGTGCCGCGCCTCCCGGGGATGTAGGGCGGGGGCTCGTCCCCCGCCGGGACCCCGCCGAAGGCTTACCGCCGCTCGAGCCGCAGGAGCGCGCAGGCCACCAGCGCCGAGCGGGGCAGGCCAGCGGCCAACCCGCCCAGCACCCGGCCCCAGGGCGCGTCGAGCCACACGAGCGCCATGAGCCCCTCGGAGAGGAGCCAGAACCCCCACAGCACCGCCGCCAGGACCCGCACCCGGCGGGCCGGATCTCCGCCGCCGGGCCAAAGGGCCGCGAGGGCGATGACGGCGATGACGCCCCAGATGATCGAGGCGGCGATGCCCACCCCGAGCGGCCCCACCATGTCGCGCACGAACTCCGGCGCGTAGCGCAGGAGCAGGTGCGGCGGGGCGGCGTAGGGGACGAGCCAGGCGAGGCCGTCGAGGGCCAGGTGCAGGCCGGCCGCGACCGCGACCAGGCCGAGGAGCCTCGGCCCGGTGAGGGGCTTCTCGCCCGGTTGGGAGGCGCCGGACACGCGGCGGGAGGATGCCACGAACCCGCACCCGCCGGGAGCCCCGGCGCGGCCTGCGCCACCCGGGCCACTGGCCGTAGAATGGCGGACGATGCCAGCCACGCCGAGACCCCGCCGGACGGCGCGCGCGCGGCCGGGCCCCGGCCCCGGCGGCGGGCCGGTCCGGCCGGGGCTGGAGGTGCTGGCGGAACGGCGCTTCGCACCGCTCAAGGGCCTGCGGGTGGGCCTCGTCTGCAACCCCACCGCGGTGGACCGGCGGCTGCGTCACGCCGCCGACCTCCTCCGCGCCGCGCCGGGGGTGCAGCTCATCCGGCTCTTCGGGCCGGAGCACGGCGTGCGCGGCGACGCCCAGTACATGGCGGCGGTCCCTGACGAGCGCGACCGCCGCACCGGCCTGCCGGTGCACTCGCTCTACGGCAGGACGCCCGAGTCGCTGCGCCCCGGCGCCGCCCAGCTCGAGGGGCTCGACGCCCTGGTCTTCGACGTGCAGGACGTGGGGACGCGCTTCTATACCTACCAGGCCACCATGCTCCTGTGCATGGAGGCCGCGGCCCGCTCCGGTCTCAAGTTCGTGGTTCTCGACCGCCCCAACCCCCTGGGGGGCCTCCGGGTGGAGGGGCCGCGGCTGCGCCCGGGCTTCGAGAGCTTCTGCGGGCTGCACGACCTCCCGGTCCGCCACGGCATGACGGTGGGCGAGCTGGCGCTGCTCTTCCGCGCCGAGCGCCGCCTGGACCTGGGGCTGGAGGTGGTGCCCTGCCGCGGCTGGCGCCGGGGCATGGGCCTGGGCGGCCTCCCCTGGGTCTTCCCGTCCCCCAACATGCCCACCCCGGAGACGGCGCTGGTGTACCCGGGGATGTGCCTGCTGGAGGGCACCAACCTCTCCGAGGGGCGCGGCACCACCCGGCCCTTCCACCTCCTCGGCGCCCCCTGGCTCGACGCCGACGCGCTGGCGGCGGACCTCGGGCGGGAGCGGCTGCCGGGGGTGCGCTTCCGTGCGGCCAGCTTCGTGCCGGCCTATGACAAGCACGCCGGCCAGCGGTGCCACGGGGTGGAGCTGTTCGTCCACCACCCGGGGCGCTTCCGGCCGGTGCGCACCGGGCTCGCCTGCCTGGCCCTGGCCCGGGCCCAGGCTCCTAGCCGCTTCGCCTGGCGGTCGGAGGCCTACGAGTTCGTGCGGGACGTCCCCGCCTTCGACCTCCTGTGCGGCTCGGACCGCGAGCGCCGCGCCCTCGAGGCCGGGGCGGCGCCCGCCGAGGTGTGGCGCGCCTGGGTCCCGGAGGAGCGGGCCTTCGCCCGGCGGCGCGGAGGCTATCTCCGCTACCCGGCGTGAGGTAAGGTGGGACGGACGTGAAGATCGGGCTCGCCAGCGACTCCTTCGGGAACGTCGACGCGCTCGCGGAGGCCCTGGGGCGCCTCCTGGCCGCGGGCGCGGAGCGAATCTTCTTCCTGGGCGGCCGCTACGCCGACGTCGACGCGGCGCTGGCCCGCAGGCGGGCCGGGGTCCGGGACGGTTCGGCGCCCCTCGACGGCGACGAGGGCTTCCTGCGCGCCGTGGAAGGGGCGCTGGTGCAGGCGGCCGGCAGCGAGGTCGACGAGGCGCGCGACCTGCAGCGCCGCATCGTCAGGGTGGCCAGCCGGGCCTGCCCCGAGTACCAGCAGGACCGGGCGCCGCGGAAGGTCTTCGAGATGGTGGACGGGCTCATCTGCTGCTTGGTCCACGACAAGGCCGAGCTCAGCCGCGACGACATCGAGAACGCCGCGGTGATCTTCCACGGCAACTCCGGCCGAGCCGCCATGGTGGCCATCGGGCCGCGGGTGTTCGTCACGCCGGGCCACCTGCGGGTCCTCGATCCCGACGGGCGGCCGCCCTCCTACGCGCTGCTGGAGGTCGGGCCGGAGCTCCTGGAGCTCGTCGTCTACTCGCCCTCGGGGGAGGAGCTGCGCCGCGAGAGGCTCGAGATGGGGGCGCGCTCCAGGATGTCGGTGAAGTGAAGCCGCGCCAGCGCCAGGGAGGATCCGGCGCGGCCGGTGGCGGCAAGGAGGTCGCCCTCCTGGGCGGCTCCTTCAACCCGCCCCACGTGGCCCACCTCATGGCGGCCTGGTGGACCTTGGCCACCCAGGGCGTCTCGGAGGTGTGGCTCCTGCCGGCCTACCGCCATCCCTTCGGCAAGCAGCTCGAGGCGTTCCAGGATCGGGTGCGCATGTGCCGGCTGGCGGCGGCCTCCCTGCGAGGGGTTCACGTCTGCACCGCCGAGGCCGAGCTGGCGGACGACCCGCTGGTGGGGAAGACCGTCCGGACGCTGGAGCACCTCCAGGCGAAGCACCCCACCTTCCGCTTCGCCCTGGTGGTCGGGGCCGACGTCCTGGCCGAGACCGACAAGTGGTACCGCTTCGACCGGGTCCGGGAGCTGGCCCGGCTCATCGTGGTGGGGCGCGCCGGCCACCCCGACGGGGCCGGGGCCCCGGCCCTGCCGCCCATCTCCTCCACCGAGGTGCGCGAGAAGCTCGGGCGCGGCGAGGACGTCTCGGCGCTCGTGCCCCGCAGGGTGCTGGACTACATCCGCGAGCGGGGGCTGTACCGGAGGTGAGCCGCCGGCGGAGCGGGAGGGGCCTTTCCGGTCACCCGGCCGGCCGGAGCACCAGCGCCACGCCGGGGCCGGCGTCGGACTCGACCTCGCGGGTCGCCTGCACCCGGTAGCCGCCGTCCTCCAGCGCCGCCAGGAGGCCCTCCCGCGTCATCCACTCGGAGTACGGGGCGGTTCCGCCCCAGAAACGGGCGATCGCGGGCGTGTGCCGGTATTCGTGGCGGTGGCACTCCACCCGGGCCCCCGACGGCAGGACGGCGGTGCGCCGCGAGCTGAAGTTGGCGTGGAGCGCCGGGAATCTCCCCTGGATGGAATCGTCCCAGTAGTGCGTCCAGAGGAGCACCGGGCCAGTGCATCGCGCCCGGAGGAGCGGGAACAGGTCGTAGGGGGCCACCAGGTGGTACAGGATCCCGCAGGCCAGCGCGGCGTCGAAGCGCTCCCCGGCGGTGCGCAGGTACTCGCGGGCGTCGCCAAACAGGAACCGGCAGCGCTCGCTGCCGAGGAGCTCCTTGGCCACCAGGCACTTCAGGTAGGCGCGCGAGTTGGATTCCACGGCCACCACCTCGCTGGCGCCCGCCTGCTGCAGCATGTAGCTGTGCCCGCCCTCGAGGGGGCCGAGCTCCAGGATCCGCTTGCCGGCCACGCCTCCGGCCTCCTGCAGGAGCCAGCGCACCAGGTGGGAGTCGAAGTTGTCGTTGGCGCCCGACCTCACGCCGGGGAGCGGGAGCCTCCCGGCCCAGGCACCCTCGCCGAAGATGTCGACGGTGGCCTGGGCGCTCGGGGCCTGCCGGGCGAAGCGCTGCTCGATCTGCGCCCCGTCGTACCGGCGGAGCCGCCTCCACATTCGCCTCAGGCCCACGATCCC
>DASRTO010000060.1:0-6235 GCA_035655915.1 Anaeromyxobacteraceae bacterium | reverse complement strand
GGCCGGGGCGTCGTTGATGCCGTCGCCGGCGAAGGCCACCCGGCGCCCCTTCCTGCGCCAGGCGGCCACCACCTCGCCCTTCCCGGCGGGAAGCACCCCGGCCTCGACCTCCTCGATGTCCAGCTCGCGCGCCACCGCCCGCGCCGTGGTGGCGTGGTCGCCGGTGACCATCACCACGTGCACGCCCTCGCGGCGCAGCGCCGCCACCGCCTCGCGGGCCCCCGGCTTCACCGGGTCCCTGACCTCGAGGAGGCCAGCCACCTTCCCGTCCACTGCCAGGAGCATGGCGGTGCCGCCGCCGGCGCGGAGGCGCTCGGCCTCGGCGGCCAGCGGGCCGGGGGCGATTCCCAGATCCTCGAGGAGGGCGGCGTTGCCGAGGGCCACCGCCCGCCCCTCCACCGTGCCCAGCACGCCCTTGCCAGCGACGGAACGGAAGCCGGCGTGCTCGGGCGGCCGGAGGCCGCGCTCGCGGGCGCCGGCCAGCACCGCCGCCGCCAGCGGGTGCTCGCTGCCGCGCTCCAGGCCGGCCGCCAGGCGCAGCAGCTCGTCCTCACCGGCCGGGGCCGGGGCCACCACCCGCGCCAGGTGGGGCTTCCCCTGGGTGAGGGTCCCGGTCTTGTCGAGCAGGACCACCTCCACCGTCTCGAGAACCTCGAGGGCCTGCGCGTTCTTCACCAGCACCCCGGCGGTGGCGCCGCGTCCGGTGCCCACCATGATGGACATGGGGGTGGCCAGCCCCAGGGCGCAGGGGCAGGCGATGATGAGCACCGACACCGCCGAGACCAGGGCGTGGGCCAGGCGCGGCTCGGGGCCCCACAGGGCCCAGGCCAGGAAGGCGGCCGCCGCCGCCAGCACCACCGCCGGCACGAACCAGGCCGAGACCTGGTCGGCCAGGCGCTGAATGGGGGCCCGGCTGCGCTGGGCCTCGCCCACCATGCGGACGATCTGGGCCAGCAGGGTGTCCTTTCCCACCCGCTCGGCTCGCATCACGAGCGAGCCGGACCCGTTCACGGTGGCGCCGGTCACCCGGTCGCCCTGGCGCTTCTCCACCGGCACCGGCTCCCCGGTGATCATGGACTCGTCCACCGACGAGCTCCCGGAGAGCACCACCCCGTCCACCGGGACCTTCTCGCCCGGGCGCACCCGCAGCCGGTCCCCGGGCTGGACCTCGGCCAGGGGGACGTCCAGCTCGGAGCCGTCCTCACCGAGCCGCCGCGCCGTCCGGGGCGCCAGGCCCAGCAGGGCCCGCAGGGCGCCCGAGACCCGCGAGCGCGCCCGCAGCTCCAGCACCTGGCCCAGGAGCACCAGCTCCACGATCACCGCCGCCGACTCGAAGTAGACCGGGACCGCCCCGCCGTGGCCGCGGAAGGCTGCCGGGAAGGCCTCGGGCGGCAGGGCGGTGGCCACGGCGCTGAAGAGCCAGGCCACGCCGGTGCCGATCCCGATGAGGGTGAACATGTTGAGGCGCCAGGTGCGGACGGAGAGCCAGGCTCGCTCGAAGAAGGGCCAGCCACCCCACAGCACCACCGGGGCGGAGAGGGCCAGCTGGAGCAGCGCCAGCCGGCGCGCCGGGATCGCGTGCTGGAGCGGCATGCCGGGGAGGAGGTCGCTCATGGCGATGCCCAGCACCAGCAGCGCCGGCGGGAGGCCCCACCAGAAGCGGCGGCTCATGCTCAGGAGCTCCGGGTTGGGCGGCTCCTCGGCGGCGGGCATGCCCCCCACCGCCAGCGGCTCCAGCGCCATGCCGCAGATGGGGCAGGCGCCCGGCGCCTTCTCCCGCACCTCCGGGTCCATGGGACAGACCCAGACCACCTCGCCGCCGGGTGGCGCTGCCGGTGGCGCCTCGGGGGGCATGCCGCCCGGCCCGCCCTTCAGGAACCTCTCCGGCTCGGCCTGGAACTTCGCCAGGCACTTCATGCTGCAGAAGTGGAAGGTCCGGCCGCCCCACTCGAAGCTCCCGCCGCGCGGGGCCCTGGGGTTCACCTCCATGCCGCAGACCGGGTCCACGGCCAGGAAGCGCTCCGGCTCCGCCAGGAACCGCTCGCGGCAGCGGTCGGAGCAGAAGGCGTACTGGAAGCGGTTGCGGGTGACGATCCCGCCCGGCGGGCTCGCGGGATCCACCTCCATGCCGCAGACCGGGTCCCTGGGCTGTGGCGGGATGGAGGGCTTGGCGGCGGGGGTGGCCGTGTCCATTGAGGTTCCGAATGGGGCGCGCTCCATTCCTAGCCCGCCGCGGCGGGCGGCGCACACGATCCCTGGGAGCCGCCGGGACCGGCCGGGGATTCCGCCTGGAGCGGCCGGGACGCGCCGGCCGGTCGGCCGGGCTTCAGGGCGCCGAGGGGACGCCGGTGGGAGCGCTCGCCGGCGGGGAGGGCGGCCCGAGGTGCCGCGCCACCAGCCGGAGCACCTCCTCCAGGTCGAAGGGCTTCTCCAGCCAGGCGTCGGCGTGGATCTCCTGAGCGCGCAGTCGGGCGTTCTCGGCGGCGGTGATCACCGCGATGGGGCAGGCGTTGCCGTGGCGGGCCCGGAACTCGCGCGCGAACTCCCAGCCGTTCATGCGCGGCATGCGCATGTCGAGGAGGATGAGGCCGGGCATCTCCCGCTCCACCCGCTCCAGGGCCTCCAGGCCGTCGGCGGCGGAGGCCACCCGGTAGCCGGCCTCGGCCAGGATGGCCTCCTCCAGGGCGAGCAGGTCGGGGTCGTCCTCGACCACCAGCACCGGGCGGAGGCGGTCAGCCATGGGCCCCCTCGGCCAGCGGCAGGGCGAAGGTGAAGACCGAGCCGGTGCCCGGCTCGCTCTCGAACCACATCCGGCCGCCGTGGCGGCTCACGATCTCCCGGCTCATGTCGAGCCCCACGCCGATGCCGCCGTAGTCCTCGGGGGTGCCGGCGTGGGCCCGGTAGTAGCGCTCGAAGATGCGCGCCTGCTTGTCGAGCGGGATGCCGAGCCCCCGGTCGCGCACCGAGACCTGCACCTCGCCGCCCTGGCGCGCCACGCTGGCCTCGACGTCGCAGCCGCCCGGCGAGAACTTCACGGCGTTGTCCACCAGGTTCACCAGCACCTGCTCCATGCGCTCGCGGTCGGCGTAGACCGGGGCCGGCTCGCGCCGGGAGAGGGTGAGCCGGTGGTCGGCGGCGAGGGACTGCAGGCGGGCCAGCACCTCCGCCACCTGCTCGCCCAGGTCGTAGGTCTCGCGGCGAAGCTCCGGGCCGCCCAGGCGCAGCCGCGACAGCTCCAGGAGCTGGTGGGTGAGCCGGGAGAGGCGCTCCACCTGGCGGTTCAATACTTGAAGTCCGTGAGGGTCGGCCTCGCCGCGCCGCTGCAGCAGCTGGGCCTGGGCCTTGATGACCGCCAGCGGCGTCTTGAACTCGTGGGCCGCGGTGGCGAGGAAGTCCTCCCGCATCTCTTCGAAGCGCCGCAGCTCGGAGAGGTCCCGCACCACCGCCACCGCCAGGCCCGGCCTCTCGCCGCCGCGGCCGCGGATGGGCGAGACGGTCACCCCGACGTAGACCTCGCGCCCGTCCGGGCGCCGGAAGACCGCCTCGTAGTCGCGCAGGGTCTCGCCCCGCGGAGCGCGCAGCGAGCGGAAGCCGTCGGCCGGGAAGGGGGAGCCGTCGGGCCGGCGCAGCTGGAAGCGCTCCGCCAGGGCGCGGATGGGGACCAGCAGCTCCGCCTCGGCGGCGGCGCCCAGCATCTCCACTGCGGCGCGGTTCACCTCCACGATGCGTGCCCCGGCGTCCACCACCAGGACCGCGTCCGGCATGCTCTCGATGGTGGCCCGGATGCGCTGGTCGCGCTGGCGCAGCTCCGCCGCCAGGCGCTTCATGAGGACGTTCAGGAGGGCGGCGGTGGCCAGGACGAAGAACCAGCCCTTGACCGTCTGCAGCTGGCGCTGCAGCGGCCCATCCGGCACCAGCGCCGCCAGCATCCGGTCGGAGAAGAGGATCCACGCCGCCCCCAGGACGGCGTAGAGGGCGGCGATGCGCAGCGGCGTGAGGCGGCGTGGTGAGGCGGCCACCCCGCCTGGGGGCTCGCGGGTGCCGGCGCCAGCGCCGGCGGGCACGGCGTCTCCACCGCTCACGCCTCACCTCTATCCCCCGCGCCCGTGCATTGTCACCCGCCCAGGAAGGGGCCGCCTTCCCAGGATCGAGGGTCACGCTCGGGGGCGGCCCGCCAGGGGCAGCGGCAGCTGCGTCCGGCCGGGGCGCCGGAAGGTGGTGGCCGGCTCGGCCCCGCCCCCCGCCGTCTCCAGGCCGAGCCTGCGGGCGGCGATATCGAAGAGGGCGGCGATGGCCTCGGCCCGGGTGCCCTGGCCGCGTCCCCGCCAGCCGAAGCGGGTGTCGGAGAGGCGGCCGTGGCGGGTCTCGCGGATCCCGTGGAGGATGCGCTCGGCGCGCTCGGGCAGCGCCGCCCGCAGCCGCTCGGCGAAGACGGCGCGGGTCGAGCCCGGCAGGCGCAGCAGCTGCCACCCGGCGCAGCGGGCCCCGGCGGCGGCGGCCGCGGCCAGCAGCCGGGGGATCTCTTCGTCGTTGAGGCCGGGGATGACCGGAGCCAGGTTGACCGCCACCGGGATCCCGGCCCGGGCCAGCCGTTCCACCGTCAGCAGGCGGCGCGCCGGCGAGGCCGCCCACGGCTCCAGGGCCCGCGCCCTCCCGGCCTCGAGGAAGGGGAGGGAGATGGTCACCCGCACCCGGGCCGAGGCCTCGAGCTCGGCGAGCAGGTCGAGGTCCCGCTCGACCAGGGGCGCCTTGGTCACGAGCCCCACGGGATTGCGGTACTCGGCGCACACCGCCAGGCAGGCGCGGGTGAGCCGGTACGAGGCCTCCAGGGGCTGGTAGGGGTCGGTGGCGCCGGAGAAGGCCACCGGTTCGCCGCGCCAGGAGTGGCGCTCGAAGGCCGCCCGGAGCAGGTCGGGGGCCCCGAGCTTCACCACGATGCGGGTCTCGAAGTCGGTGCCGGCGCCGAAGCCCAGGTACTCGTGGGTGGGGCGGGCGTAGCAGTAGGCGCAGGCGTGGGCGCAGCCGCGGTAGGGGTTGACGCTCCAGGTGAAGGGGACGTCCGGCGAGTCGTTGCGGGAGAGGATCTCGCGGGTGGCGTCCAGGTACACCTCCGGGCGCGCCGGCGGCGGGTCGCCCAGCCACTCCACCGCGGCGCTCTCCCACGGGTTGGGCGGGTTGGCGATGGGCCTCGGCCGCACGGACTTCCCTCGCCGGACGCCTAACCGGAACGGGCGTTCAGGTCAAGTCAATCCTCCGGGAGTTCTGCGGCGAATATCTCCCCCATCCCCTGGCCCCGGACGCAAGCCTTGCGAGCCGGCGAGGACCGGGAGTGCCGGAACTCCGCGTCCGCTCGCGCGTGCGCCCGCGGCGCGGAAGTTGCTTAGGTCTGTCGCGATATAGCGATAACACTATGTCCCACACGGCACAGGCCCTGAAGACCCGGATCCCGGACGACGCCCACCGCGCCGAGCACTGCGCCAACGTGCTCAAGGCGGTGGCCCACCCGCTGCGGCTGCGCATCGTGGCCGTGCTGTGCCAGGGGGAAGAGCACGTGAACGCCCTGGCCGAGCGCCTGGGCGCCAGCCAGGCCATCGTCTCCCAGCAGCTTCGCATCCTGCGCATGCACGGCTTGGTCGAGCCCCGGCGCGCCGACGGCTTCGCCTGGTACCGGCTCCTCGAGCCGAATCTCAAGTCGCTGGTGGCCTGCATGGACCGCTGCGCCATCAGGTGACTTCCCATGAACGTCAACCGTCGCTGTCGGGGTGGGGGCCCCACCACAGGTGGGGGAGGGGCGGAGCCCCTCCTCGCGGGGCGGCGCGCGCCAGCGCGCCGGGGCCCCGCGCAGCAGGGGAAAGGCCCCGACGGCCTTGCCGGCGGGGAGGGGTGGCACGCCCCTCCCTCGAACTGAGGTCGAACCCATGAGCACACTCTCCCGCAGGCAGTTCATCCGGATCGGGGGCGCCGCCGTCGGCGGGGCCGCCGCGATCTCCGGGCTCACCACCAGGTGGTGGGGCCTGGACCGGAACCCGGTGCCCGACCCGGGCACCGAGGGCGACCGGGTAGTGTCCACCTTCTGCGAGCTCTGCTTCTGGGGCTGCGGCGTGGACGCCCACGTCAAGGACGGCCGGGTCACCAAGCTCACCGGCAACAAGGAGCACCCCCTGTCGCGGGGCAGGCTCTGCCCGCGCGGCGCCGGCGGCACCGGCTTGCTCTACGACCCCGACCGGCTCAAGCG
>DASRTO010000059.1:0-4535 GCA_035655915.1 Anaeromyxobacteraceae bacterium | reverse complement strand
CCGGTCCTGACGGCACGGGAGAACGTGCTCCTGCCGGTGACGCTCCACGCCCGCGCCGGCCCCCTGAACGGGGCCGAGACCCGGGCGCTGGAGCTGCTGCGCCTGGTCGGGCTCGGGGACCGGTCCGACGCCTATCCCTCGGAGCTCTCCGGAGGCCAGCAGCGGCGCGTGGCCATCGCGCGCGCCTTCATGAACGAGCCGTCGCTCGTCCTGGCCGACGAGCCCACCGGCGACCTCGACGAGCAGACCGAGGCCGAGGTGATGGAGCTCTTCACCGGGATGAACCGGGACCGGGGCACGACCTTCGTCATGGTCACGCACGACTCCGGGCTGGCCGCGCGAGCGGGACGTCGGATGCGGATGCAGGACGGCCGGATCCGGGAGCTGTGAACGTCCCCTGGCGGGCTCCCATTGATCGGGGACAAGCCAGGCGGTCCCGGGCCACCTGAGAATCCCGGCCCCGGGGGCCAGTGGTGGACTTCTCGCAGGCGGTCTTCGCGAGCGGGGCAGTGGGGACGGCGGCACTGCTCGCCGGCGCCTACGCGCTGCGCCGGGTGCGCCGGTCCGCGGTCGACGCCGAGGCCCTGGGGCGGGCCGAGGAGCAGGAGCGGAACCTCCCCCGCTCGCTCCATCCGGTCATCGACCCGGACCTCTGCATCGGCAGCCTCTCCTGCCTGAAGACCTGCCCCGAGGGCGACATCCTGGGGATGGTCCACGGCGCCGCCACCCTGGTGCACGGGGACCACTGCATCGGCCACGGGCGCTGCGCCGCCGAGTGCCCGGTGGGCGCCATCCAGCTGGTGTTCGGGACCGCCCGGCGCGGGCTGGAGCTGCCGGAGCTCTCCGAGTTCTTCGAGTCCTCGCGCCCGGGCGTCTTCGTGGTGGGAGAGCTGGGCGGCATGGGGCTCATCAAGAACGCCCTGCGCCAGGGGCTGGAGCTGGCCGAGCACCTGGCGCAGCGGCGGGGCGCGCTCCGGGAGGGGCAGACCGAGGTGGCCGTGGTGGGGGCCGGGCCGGCGGGGCTGGCCACCTCCCTGGGCATGCGCGCCCGGGGGATGGCCTTCCGCCTCCTGGAGCAGGACGTGCTCGGCGGCGCGGTGGCCCACTACCCGCGCGGCAAGGTGGTGATGACCGAGACGGTGGCGCTCCCCTTCCACGGCCGCTTCGGGAAGCGGCGCATCTCCAAGGAGGAGCTGGCGGCCGCCTTCCGGCGCATGGTGGAGAAGGCGGGCCTGGAGGTGGAGGAGGGCGTCCGGGTCACCGGGCTCGAGGGGGTGGAGGGCGACTTCACGGTGCTCACCTCTCACGGGCCGGTGCGGTCCCGCCAGGTGGTGCTGGCGGTGGGGCGGCGCGGCACGCCGCGCCGCCTGGGCGTGCCCGGGGAGGACCTGCCCAAGTTGGTCTACGCCCTGGACGACCCGCAGCAGTACCGCGGGACCCGGGTGCTGGTGGTGGGGGGCGGCGACTCCGGGGTGGAGGCCGCCTGCCAGCTGGCCGAGGAGACCGACGCCCAGGTGGCCCTCTCCTACCGCAAGCCAGAGCCGTCCTGCCGGGCCCCGAACCGGGAGCGCGCCGCCGCCCTGGCCCGGTCGGGGCGGCTGCGCCTGTTCCCCGGATCCCAGGTGCGCCACATCGGCGTCCAGGAGGTGGACCTGGAGACGGCCGGCCGCCTCCTCCGGCTGCCGAACGACTTCGTGGTGGCGAGCATCGGCGGCGAGGCGCCCGCCGAGCTGCTCCAGAAGGCCGGCGTCTCCATGCGTCGCTACTTCGGCGAGGCGCGCGGGCCCCGTCGCGGCGGCGCCGGCCACGCCGAGGCCCGGGAGCGGGCCCAGCGCAGACGCGAGCGGCGCCTGGCGCTCCTCTACGCGGGGCTGGGGGCGGCGGTGCTGGCGCTTCTCGCCTGGCGGGGCTGGGACTACTACCTCACCCCGGCGCGGGAGCGGCTGCGGCTGCCGCTCCACGCCTCCCTCAAGTCGGCCGGTCCCTGGGGGCACGGGGTGGGCATGGTGGCCACCGCCTTCATGCTCGGGAACTTCCTCTACGCCGCCCGCAAGCGGGTGTCGCCGCTCTCGGGGATGGGCGACATCCGCCTGTGGCTCCTCTTCCACGTCTTCGTGGGCTTCATGAGCCCGCTGGTCATCGCCTTCCACGCCGCCTTCCAGTCGCGGAACCTCCTCGCCACCGCCACCGCCATCGCGCTGGGGGTGGTGGTCCTGACCGGGGTGGTGGGCCGCTTCATCTACGGCCTCATCCCGGCCTCGGGCGGCAAGGCCCTGGAGGTGGAGGACCTGCAGGGCTCCTTCGTGCGGGCCCGCGCCGAGATCGAGCCGTTCCTGGAGCAGGCCAGCGATCCCGCTCCGCTGCAGCGGCTCTTCGAGGCCGCGACCGCGCCGCTGCCGCCCCGGTCGCTGGCGGGCTCCCTGGTGCAGCTGCCGCTGCAGTCGCTGCGCTCCTGGCGCGCCCTGCGGCGGGCGGCGCTGGTCTTCGAGAGCCGGGCCGCCTACGCCGGGTTCGCGGCGGACTTCCACCGGCTGGAGCGGCTGCGGATCCAGATCGGCCTGTCGCGCTCTGCCAAGACCCTCATGCGCGGCTGGCGCATCTTCCACGCCTCGCTGGCGGCGTTCCTGGTCCTCGCCATCGCGGCCCACATCGGCGTCTCCCTCTGGCTCGGCTACGGCCTCCTCCGGCTCCACTGACACCGGAACCCATGACCCGCGCCCTGCTCGCCTTGCTGCTCGCCGCCCCGCCCGCGGCGGCCGCGGCCGTGGACGTGTTCTCCCCAGGCGAGCTGTCGAAGCCCCACGCCGCGCTGGAGGGCATGAAGAACTGTACCCGCTGCCACCCGCAGGGGCGGCAGCTGGCGCAGGAGTCGTGCCTCTCCTGCCACGAGGAGCTCCGGGGCTCCCTGGCGGCGGGCCGCGGCCTGCACGGCCGCATCAAGGCCGGCGAGCGCGACTGCTGGACCTGCCACCACGAGCACCAGGGGCGCGACTACGCCATGGTGGACTGGGGGCCGGGAGGACGGGCCCGCTTCGACCACGCCCGCACCGGGACGCCGCTGCGCGGCAAGCACGCCGCGGTCGAGTGCCAGAAGTGCCACGACCGCTCCCTCGTCGCCGACCCGGGCGTCCGGGCCTGGCTCGACAAGCAGCCCGGGCGCGTCACCTTCCTGGGCGCGCCGGCGGCCTGCCAGGCCTGCCATGCCGACGAGCACCGGGGCCAGCTCTCCCGGGAGTGCGGCAAGTGCCACGACGAGAAGGGCTGGAAGCCGGCGCCGGGCTTCGACCACGCCCGCACCGCCTATCCGCTGCAGGGCAGGCACGCCAGGGTGGCCTGCGACAAGTGCCACCCGCGGGTGGAGGACGGCGCCGTGTCCGGCCCGGGCGCCCCGCGCCGCAAGGACTTCCTCCGCTACCGGCCGGTGGTCCACGCCGCCTGCGCCGACTGCCACCAGAAGGACCCGCACCAGGGGCGCTTCGGGAGCGCCTGCCAGCGCTGCCACACCCCAGCCGACTGGAAGGCGCTGGTGGCGCGCTCCGGCGAGGACCGCGCCTTCCACCAGAAGACCCGCTACCCGCTGGAGGGGCGGCACGCCGAGGTGGAGTGCAAGGCCTGCCACGGCCCCTTCGGCGCCGAGGCCCCGCTGTGGAAGGGGCTGGCCTTCGCCGCCTGCTCCGACTGCCACGCCGACGCCCACGGCGGCCAGATGCGTCGCTCCGGCCCCGACGGCGGCCGCTGCGAGCGCTGCCACTCGGTGGCGGGGTACCAGCCGGTGAGCTACGGCGCCGCCGAGCACGCCCGGAGCCGCTACCCGCTGGAGGGAGCGCACCGCACCGTGGCCTGCTCGGCCTGCCACCAGAGCGACCCTCGGATCGGGGACCGCTTCTCCGCCGCGGCCCGGGCCGAGCTGCAGCGGCGGGGCCGGCCGGTGAAGCTCTCGCTCGCGGTGTACCACGTCGCCGGGGACCTCTCCCGCTGCGAGACCTGCCACGCCGACCCGCACCGCCCCGAGCTCGGGAGGCGCGGCGGGGCCGCCGGCTGCGCCGGCTGCCACGAGGTCGCCTCGTTCGCCCGCACCCGCTTCGACCACCGCGACACCCGCTTCCCGCTGGAGGGGAAGCACCTGGCCGCCGCCTGCGCCGCCTGCCATCCCCGGGGGCGCAACGGCGCGCCGCGCTACGCCGGCGCGGAGACCGCCTGCGCCGCCTGCCACGCCGACCCGCACGGCTCCCAGTTCGCCTCCTCGCCCCGCGACCGGAGCGACTGCGCCCGCTGCCACGGCGCCCAGGACTGGAAGGCGGCTCGCTTCCGCCACGAGCCGCCCTTCACCGACTACGCCCTCACCGGGCGGCACGCCAGGGTGAGATGCGAGGCCTGCCACGCCGAGGTGAAGGTGGAGGGGGTGAAGGTCCGCCGCTGGCGCGGGCTCCCCAGGAACTGCGCCGGGTGCCACGCCGATTTCCACAAGGGTGCCTACCGGGGGTCCTGAGCCATGCGCGCACCCGCCCTGGCCCTCCTCGCCGTCGCGCTGGCCG
>DASRTO010000058.1:0-7302 GCA_035655915.1 Anaeromyxobacteraceae bacterium | reverse complement strand
CGGCCCTGACCCACGGCCCGAAAGGCCTTCGTCAGCCCAGCCGGCGTCGTCCTCACCCGCACCTCCTGGACCACGTCACCCGCCTGGTCCAGCACACACAACTCGCTGTACTTGTCGCCCAGATCGCAACCGATGAACCTGCTGATAGGCTTCTCCATGGTCGCTCTCCCTTGGACCTCGAGTCCGCTACCAACGGCAGTCTATCTGCCGGAGGGAGAGCGGCCTTCTCATCCCATCTCGACGGTTGCTCGCCGCAAGCGCGTGGGCCGGGTCGCGCGGATCCCGATCGCCTCGGCTCGCTGCGCAGGCGGCCTTCGGCGAGACCGGGCCGCCTTCTGCGATCGAGCGCCCCTAGAGGGCGCGCCGCTCGGCCGGCTCTGCCGGCACGCCGTCCAGGAAGGCCACCCGGTTCCCCAGGGTGGCGGCCACCCGGTCGCCCGGGAGCAGGACCCCCACCAGGTTGAGCGGGTCCGCCGCCGAGAGCTCCACGCGCTCGCCGGCCTTCTCGGCGCGGCGCGCCGCCCGCAGCGCCTCCACGGCCTCGGGCAGGGCGAACTGCTCGCCAGAGGAGCCAGCCACGAAGCGGCCGCCGCGGATCCGTCCCTGCGCCTCCAGGCGGCGGTAGACCGGCAGGAGCTCGCGCCAGGGCGGCGCTCCCGCCTCGCGGGCCGTGAGGTCGCGCAGCACCACCCCGTAGCGGTGGAGGTACTGCCAGGCCAGGCGCTCCAGCGGCGGCTCGGCCGCGCCCTCGACGGCCGGCGCCGCCGGCCGGAGCAGCGACCAGCGCCCGCCGGCGAAGGCCGGGCGGCGGCCGCGGTGGCGCGGCGCCGGGTCCACCAGCGCCCGCAGCCCGGCGAAGCCGTCGCAGGTGACCACCCCCGCCGAGGTGAGCTCCCACAGCGCCTGCTCCACCTCGGCGGGGAGGCGGCCGGTCATGGCCGCCAGGTCGGGGAGGAAGGAGGCGCCGGTCCGGCCCAGCACCTCCACCAGGGCCCGCGCCGATGGGCCGAGCGGCGGCGGCGGCCCGGCGGTGGCCTGGAGGAGCCAGGGCAGGTCGGGCCGGCGCAGCAGCGTCACCGGCGCGTTGCGGGTGGGGGCGGCGCGCCGCCGGGGCGCCTCCTCGGGCCCGCCGGCCACCACCAGCCGGCCCCAGGCCACCTCGCCGGAGAGGCAGAGCTGGTCGAGCAGCGCCGGCTCGTAGCCGGCCACCCGCGACGGGAGGATCTCGCGCTCCCAGGCCCCGGCCGGAGCGTGGAAGCCCTGCAGCTGGCCGACGACCTCGAGGAGGCCCCGCGCCCCGTGGAGCCGCCGTCCCGGCGAGGCGTGCTGCCAGCCGACCAGGAAGCGCATGAGGTCGGCGGTGGCCACCGGCTCGATCTCCCGGCGCAGGCGGCCCAGGGTGAGGCGGTGGATGCGGGCCAGCAGGCCCCGCTCGCACCAGTGGGGCGCCTCGGGCGACCAGGGCGCCTCGGGGAGGAAGCGGCCGCGCAGCACCAGCCCCTCGGACTCCAGGGCGGGCAGGGCGAGGGAGACCAGGCGCTCGGGCAGGCCCAGCCGCGCCGCGGCCCCGGCGGCCGTGGTCGGGCCCAGGTGGAGCATCCAGCCCCGCAGCACCCGGGCAGCGGCCTCCTCCTCGCCGGCCGGGGGCCGCTCGGAGGGGAGCGGGGCCAGGTCGGGATCGAGCGCGGGCGCGGATGCGGCCGCGGAGAGCGCCGGGGCCAGGGCGCGCCACAACCCCACCCGCTCGGCGGCCACCAACCACTCCCGCCCGTCCAGCCGGGCCGCGCCGGCCCGGCCGTCGCCCCGGAGCGCCTCGACGAGGGGGCGCCACGGGCCGGCCTCGGCGGCGGGCAGGACGCCCAGGTCGAGGAGCAGGTCGTGAGCCTCCTCGGCGTCGCGGGGCGAGAGCGCCACCTGGGCCACAACCTCGGAGATCGCCGCGGGGTCGAGCGCCCCGGCCCCGGCGGCCTCGGCCGGCGGCAGCGTCCGCCGCAGCGCCACGGCCCGGGCCCGCCGTTCCTCCAGCGGGGCGTCGTCCAGGAAGGCCCAGGGGCGGGCCCCCACGATCTCGTGGGCCAGCGGCGAGGGCTCGGCCAGGTCGCGGCAGACCAGCCGCACCTCGCCGCGCTCGACGCGGTGGAGCAGCGCCTGCAGCCCCTCGGCGTCCATGGCCTCGGTGAGGCAGTCGCGCAGCGCCTCCTCCACCAGGGGATGGTCGGGCGGCTCGACCGGCCCGGCCCGGAGGTCGGCGTTGTCCTGGCAGGCCACCGCCGCCGGGAAGACCGCCGCCAGGAGGTCGTCGGCCCGCATGCGGGCGATGGGGGGCGGGAGCTTGCGCCCGCCCCGCATCCGCGGGATGGCCAGGGCTCGGGTGGCGGCCCAGCGCCAGCGCGCCGGGAACATGGGCGCCTGCAGGGCGGCCTGGGTGAGCACCTCTGGCACCGCGCCCGGGGCGACCAGCTCCAGGATCGACTCCAGCGGGAAGGAGTGCTGCGGCCCGAGCGAGAGCAGCACCCCGTCGTCGTTGGCGGCCGCCTGCAGCTCGAAATCGAAGGTGCGGCAGAAGCGCTTGCGCAGGCAGAGCCCCAGGGCCCGGTTGAGCCGGGCACCGAAGGGCGCATGCAGCACCAGCTGCATGCCGCCGGCCTCGTCGAAGAAGCGCTCGGCCACCAGGGTCTCCTGGGTGGGCAGCGCCCCCAGGGCGGCCTTGCCGGCGGCGAGGTAGTCCACCGCCAGGCGCGCCCCGGCCTCGGGGAGGGCGCACTCGGCCACCAGCCAGCCGGCCGCCGCCTCGCGGTCGGGCAAGCGCTCTTCGACCTCCCGGCGCAGCTCCGAGACCTGGCGCGACAGCTCGGCGCTGCGGCCCGGGGCCTCGCCGTTCCAGAAGGGGATCCCCGGCGGCGTCCTCCACCCGCACCACCCCGGCCTCGATGCGGCGGATGCGCCAGGAGGCGTTCCCGAGGAGGAACACGTCCCCGGCCAGGCTCTCCACGGCGAAGTCCTCGTCCACCTGCCCCACGGTGACGCCTTCGGGCTCGGCCACCACTGCGTACTGGGCGTTGTCGGGGATGGCCCCGCCGCCGGTGAGGGCCGCGAGCCGCGCCCCGCGGCGCCCCCGCACCCGACCGTGAACCTCGTCGCGGTGCAGCAGGGCCCCGGCCCGGCCGCGGCGGGTTGCCATGCCCTCCGAGAGCATCGCCACCACCGCGTCGAAGCGCTCCCGCGGCAGGTCGCGGTAGGGCCAGGCCCGCCTCGCCAGCCGGAAGAGGGCCTCCTCCTCCCAGGGGGCGCAGGCGGCCTCGGCCACCACCTGTTGCGCCAGCACGTCGAGCGGCCAGGGCGGCACCCGGGTCCGCTCCAGCGCCCCGGCGCGCAACCCCCGCACCAGGCCGGCGCACTCCAGCAGCTCGTCGCGGCTCATGGGGAAGAAGCGGGCCTTGGGAACCGCCCCGCGCCAGTGGCCGGAGCGGCCGGCGCGCTGCAGCGCCACCGAGAGCGCCCCCGGCGAGCCGAGCTGGACCGAGAGGTCCACCGTCCCCACGTCGATACCCAGCTCCAGCGAGGCGGTCGCCACGATGGCCTTGAGCTCGCCGCGCTTCAGGCGCTCCTCGGCGTCGAGCCGCCGCGCCCTCGACAGGCTGCCGTGGTGGGCCGCCACCGCCGCCTCGCCCAGCCGCTCGGCCAGGGCGTGCGCGGCCCGCTCCGTGAGCCGCCGGGTGTTGGCGAACACCAGGGTGGTGCGGTGGGCCCGGACCAGCTCGGCGACGCGGTCGTAGGTCTCGGCCCATTGCTCGCCGGAGGCCACCGACGACAGCTCGTCGCGCGGGATCTCCACCGAGAGGTCGAGGTCGCGCCGCCTCCCCACCTCCACCACCGCGCAGCGTGGCGAGCCATCGGCCCGGGTCCGCCCGGCCCCGACCAGGAACCGGGCGATCTCCTCCACCGGGTTCTGGGTGGCGGAGAGCCCCACGCGCTGCGGCCGCCGCCCCGCCAGGGCCTCCAGGCGCTCCAGCGACAGCGCCAGGTGGGCGCCCCGCTTGTCGCGGGCCACGGCGTGGATCTCGTCCACGATCACCGTCCGCACCGACGCCAGCGACCGGCGCCCCTTCTCGCCGGTGAGGTACAGGTAGAGCGACTCCGGGGTGGTGACGAGGACGTGGGGCGGGCGCCTGAGCAGCGCCTGGCGCCGCGAGGCGGGGGTGTCGCCGGTGCGGACCGCGGCCCGGATCTCGGGGGCGGCAAGGCCGGCGCCGCGGGCCGCCTCGGCGAGCCCCGAGAGCGGCTCGCGCAGGTTCTTCTCGATGTCGTTGCCGAGGGCCTTGAGCGGCGAGACGTACACCACCCGGGTCTCGTCGGCGAGCGGGCCGGCGAGCCCCTCGCGCAGGAGCTCGTCGAGGGCCCACAGGAAGGCGGCGAAGGTCTTGCCCGAGCCGGTGGGGGCCGAGACCAGCACGTCCTCGCCGGCCTGGATGGGCGGCCAGCCCCGCGCCTGGGGCTCGGTGGGCGTCCCGAACCGGGCCTCGAACCAGCCCGACACCAGCGGGTGGAACCCCGGGAGCATCCGGCGAGGTATACCGTGCCGGCGGACGTGGCGCAGGCCGCTCCGGCCGGCCGTGGCGCTGGCCGGCCGGGCCCGGTACATTCCCGCCAATGTCCACCCTGGCCCTGGCGCTCGCGGCCGCGCTGGCTGCCGCGGCGGCGTCTCCGGCGCGCATCCAGAACGACTGGGCCGCGGCGCTGGCCGCGGCCCGCGCCCGGCGGGTGCCCATCTTCGTCGACGCCTGGGCCCCCTGGTGACACACCTGCAGCTTCATGCGCGCCACGGTCCTGCGGGACCCGGCGTTCGTGAAGCAGGCCGGGCGGTTCGTCTGGCTCGACGTGGACACCGAGCGGCCCGAGAGCGCCGCCTTCCTGGAGGCCATCCCCATCGAGGTGTGGCCGAGCTTCCTGGTGGTGGACTTCGAGACCGGCAAGCCGGTCCTGAAGTGGCTCGGCACCGCCACCGCCGAGCAGCTCGCAAGGCTCCTCGAGGACGGCGCGCGCGCCGTGCGCCGGGCGGCCGGCGAGAGCGCCCCGGAGCTGCTGGCCCTGGGTGACCGGGCCAACGCCGAGGGGCGTGCCGACGAGGCCGTGGCCGCCTGGCGGCGGGCGCTCGAGAAGGGCGGGCCCACCTGGGACCGCCGGCCGCGGGTGGTGGAGTCGCTGGTGCTGGCCCTGGCCGGGAGCGAGCCGGAGGCGTGCGCCCGCCTGGCCCGGGCCGAGGGGCCGAGGCTCCCCCGGGGCCAGTCCTTCGCCAACGTGGCCGCGGTGGGGCTCTCCTGCGCCCTGGACGCGCCGGAGGGCGTGCCATGGGGCGGGCCGGCGGTGGCGGCGCTGGAGCCGCTGGCCCGGGAGGCGCTCTCGGTGAAGGGGGTGCTCGCCGACGACCGGGCCGGCCTCTACGACGCACTGGTGCGGGCCCGGCAGGCCGCCGGCGACAAGGCCGGGGCCCGCAGCACCGGCGAGGCCTTCTGGAGGTTCCTCGAGGGCGAGGGCCGGCGGGCCCGGACCCCGGCCGAGCGGGCCTCCCTCGACTCCTGGCGGGTCTCCTGCGCCATCGACCTCGGCGATCCGGCGCGGGCCGTGCCGCGGCTCCGGGCCTCGGAGCGGGCGCTGCCCGGCGACTACAACCCGCCGGCGCGGCTGGCGCTGCTCTATCTGGAAGCCGGCCGCTTCGACGACGCGCTGGCGGCGGCCGACCGCGCCCTGGCCCGCGTCTACGGGCCGCGGCGCCTGCGGGTGCTCGACGTGAAGTCCTCCATCCTGGAGGCCCGGGGGGACCGGCCCGGGGCCCGGGCGGTGCTGGAGGAGGCGGTGGCCTTCGCCGCCGGGCTGCCCCCGGCGCAGAGGAACGAGCGGGCGGTGGCGCGCCTCGAGGCCCGGCTGCAGCGGCTGGGCGGCGAGTAGGCCCGGAGGAGCGCCGTGGGGTCGCCGCCGCTGAAGGGGTTCGGCCAGGGCAGCCCGGAGCTGGCGCGCTGGGCCGAGTCGGTGTTCCAGCCGGAGGACGCGGTGCTGCGCGAGATCCGCGAGCGCAGCCGCGCCCAGGGCCTGCCGGCCATCGAGGTGGGCGCCTTCGACGGCCGGCACCTCGAGGTGATCGCCCGCGCCGCCGGGGCGCGCCGGGCGGTGGAGATCGGCACCCTGGGCGGCTACTCGGGGGTATGCCTGCTGCGCGGCATGGGGCCGGAGGGGATCTTGCACACCCTGGAGCGGGACCCACGCCATGCCCGGGTGGCGCGGGAGACCTTCGAGCAGGCCGGGGTGGCGAGCCAGGTCAGGCTGCACCTTGGGCCCGCCCTGGAGGGCCTGCGCGCCATCGAGCCCCAGGGGCCCTTCGACCTCGTCTTCGTGGACGCGGACAAGCGCGGCTACCCGGACTACCTCGCCTGGGCCGAGGCCCATCTCCGCGTGGGGGGCGTGCTGCTCGCCGACAACGCCTTCGGGTTCGGGCACGTCCACGAGGAGGGACCGGCCGGCGAGGACCCGGAGTCGATGGCGGCGCTGCGCCGCTTCGCGGAGCGGCTGGTCCAGGGAGGCCGCTTCGTCGCCACCATGCTCCCCACCGCCGAGGGGCTGGCCTTCGGCGTCAAGGTGCGCTGAGCGGCCGGAGCCCCACTGCGCGGCGAGCAGCTCGGCGAGCGGAGGGAATGGGGGTCCGCAGCGCCCCCCGAGTGATTCGGCGAGCGCAGGCCAAGCCGGATGAGGCTGGGCCGAAGCGAGCGGGGGGCATGGGGGGCCCGCAGGGCCCCCGGACAGGAACGGCGAGCGCAGGGGCAGGCGGATGAGCCTGCCCCGGAGCGAGCGGGGGGAATGGGGGGGCCCGCAGGGCCCCCCCATCTAGAAGTGCAGCTCGGGCGAGACGAGCAGCTGCAGCCCGCCGATCCAGTAGCCCTGGTAGCTGCCGGCCTCCAGGACCACGTCGAGGCCGATGCCCAGGCGGCTGGTGTTCAGGAACGAGGCGCCGCCGCCGATGCGGAAGGTGCCGCCGAAGCCGCCGCCGGGGCCGAAGTACATGCCGCCGCCCAGGCGCATCCGGCCCAGGGTCTCCACGGTCGGCGGGCCGAAGCGGGCCACGTAGTCGATGGTCGGCTCCCAGAGGGTCACGTCCTTCGACGTGCTGGTGCCCACGCTCCCGACGTAGTAGGTCCCGGTGACGGTGCCAATGAGGCCGTTGACGCCGAGGCTGAGGGCGCTGCCGCGGGAGAGTCCGAGGTCGACCTGGGGGCCGACCGTGAACGGGACGTAGCTCGTGTAGGAGCCGGA
>DASRTO010000057.1:0-13735 GCA_035655915.1 Anaeromyxobacteraceae bacterium | reverse complement strand
CGCCCTGCGCAGAAGTGTGATCTGGCGATTAGGGACACCCCCTAGCCCGCCGAGTCCGCCAGCCCGCGCAGCATCATCTCGCCGACGAGCAGGGCCATCACCTTCGCCACGTGCTTCCGCTCCATGGCGATGAGGGAGTCGAGGACCGCCTCGGAGCCGACCACGTCGCGCACCGCCTGGTAGTAGGCCAGCGTCGTCTTCTCGAGCTGCAGGGCCCGCTTGAGCGCGTCCTCGCGGGTCCGGACGTTGCCGATATCCACGGCCGGCCCCCAGGCGCGGGAGAAGATGTCCGACATCGTCATGGCCCGGAGGTAGTCCTGCTCCTCCGCGGAGAGCGGCCGGTCGCGGAGCCGCGGCACCAGGCGCTCACCCATGGTCCGGATCTGCTCCGCGTGGTCGACCTCCTCGGCCGCGAGCCGCTCGAAGAGATCTCGCAGCTCGACGTCGGCGGCGAACTTCCGCGCCAGCCCCTGGTAGAGCTCCGCCCCCATTTCTTCCGTCTTGAGGGCGAAGGCCACGCAGCTCTCGGCGGTGACGTCCTGGATCATGGGGTCCCCCCGGCTCAGGGTCGGATGATGGTGCTTCTCGAAGCCACTTCACAAGACCCCCGGGCCTCCTGGCCCGAAGACTGGTTTGACGCGGGCGGCTGGAACGCCAGGCTGGCGCGCGCCCCACGCCCGCGAGCAGAGGCCGACCTGGACGCGGTCCGCCGCGTCGGCAGGCACCAGCTCGAGGTGCGAGCGCAGCACGAGCCTTCCGGTGGACGAGGACGCCCCCACCGATTGCCGCGTGCTACCTCCCGACCCGCCCGTAGCTGTCCTCGAGGCGGACCACGTCGTCCACCTCCGGGGTGGACGCCTCCAGGATGTCGCAGTCGGTGAGCGCCACCATGCGGTGCCGGGTGAGCGGCTTCACGTGGTAGCTCTCGCCGGGCCTCATGCGGTGGGTCTTCAGGCCGTCGCCTTCGTCGAGCTGCAGCTCCAGCTCGCCGCGCCATAGGTGGATGGTCTCGTCCTTGCGCTGATGATACTGGAGCGAGAGCTTGTGGCCGGCCTTCACGTGGAGGACCTTGCCCACGTACCGCTCGGTGTGGGCCCACCACAGCTCGTGCCCCCAGGGCTTCTCCATCCGCTTCGGCTGGTCGAAGGTCTTCATCTCCTGGCTCCCCGGCGTGGGACGAGCCCCCGCCCTACGGCTTCAGGCTCCCGGCGGGGGACGAATCCCGCCCTGACCATCAGTTGGCGCTGGTGACGAACCCATTGGCGCCCGTCTCGCGGGCCAGGTCGCGGAGGAAGCGCTCCGCCTGGTCCCGGGTCTCGAAGGTGCCCACCTTCACCCGGTACCACCGCCCTTTGCCCGGCACCACCGCCTCGACCACCCGCGGGTGGTGGCCCCGGAACTTCCCCGCGATGCGGTCGGCCTCGGCACGATCCTGGGAGGCCCCGACCTGGATGGCGAAGGCGCCTTCGGGCGCGGCGCTGGCGGCAGGGGCCACCCGGACCGGCGCCTCGGCCGGAACGGGCGCTTCCGGCCGGGCCGGCGGCGGGGCCACCGGCGCCGCCGGCGGGGGCTGGGCGGCGGGAGCCGGCGGCCTCGGCGAGGGGGGCGGCGGCTCCGCCGGCCGGTCCTTGGTGAGCGCCTCGTGGTAGGAGAGGCGCGGCGGCGCCTCCCCGGCGTCAGGGCGGGGCGAGGGGGCGTCCAGCGCCGCCAGCGGATCGGCCGGGGCCGCGGGCGGGCGCGCCTCACGCAGGCCGATCTGCCGGCCCACCGAGAAGCCGAGCACGAAGACCGCCCCCAGCACCACCAGGGAGCCGACGACGATCGAGGCCACCTGCCGCCCTTCGAGCGACAGCGTGAACCTCTCCTTGAGCCGTTCCTGGTCCCGCATGGTGCGGCGATTCTAGACGTCCTCGCCGATCTCTCTACTTTCCATCCGCTCGGGGGCGGAGACGCCCAGCACCGCCAGCCCGTTCCGGAGCGCCTGCTTCAGCGCCAGGCACAGGTAGAGCCGGCCAGCGGTGACGCGCGGGTCCGATCCGATGACCCGCTCGCCGGTCCGCTTGCCCTGCGTGTAGTAGGCGTGGAAGGCTGCGATCGTCTCCTGCAGCCAGAAGGCCACCCGGTGCGGCTCGTAGGCCAGGGCCGCCCCGCTGAGCACGTCGGGGAACGAGAGGACCCGCTTCACCAGGTCGAGCTCCTCCGGCGCGGTGAGGGCTCGCGCCGCCTGGAGGTCGAAGCGCGGCGCGGGGATTCCCGCCTCGGCGGCCCTTTCGAGAATTCGGGCCAGGCGGGCGTGCCCGTACTGAACGTAGAAGACGGGGTTGTCCAGGGTTTGCTTCTTGGCCAGCTCCAGGTCGAAGTCCAGCTGGGCGTCGGAACGCCGGGTGAGGAAGATGAAGCGGGCGGCGTCCCGCCCCACCTCCTCCACCACCTCCCGCAGCGAGACCACCGTCCCGGCGCGCTTGGACATCTTCACCGCCTCGCCGCCGCGGGTGAGATTCACCATCTGGATGAGGACCACGTGCAGGTCCTGGCGAGAGGCCCCCAGCGCCTCCAGCGCCGCCTCCAGGCGCGGCACGTAGCCAGCGTGGTCCGCCCCCAGCACGTTCACCAGGACGTCGGCGCGCTGGCGCTTGTCCCAGTGGTAGGCGATGTCGGCGCAGAAGTAGGTCGGCGTGCCGTCGGCCTTCTTCACCGGCCGGTCCACCTCGTCTCCGTAGCGCGAGGAGCGGAAGAGGGTGAGCTCCTCCCCCTCCCCCACCGCCTCCTCGTTCGGGGCCCGGGCCGGCTGCCCTTTCCTCGACTTGGGCGGCGGGAGCCGGCCCTGGTAGACGAGGTCCCTGCGCGCGAGCTCGGCCAGGAAGCGGTCCACCGTCCCCGACTGGTAGAGGGCGCGCTCCGAGGTCCAGACGTCGAAGGCGATGCCCACCGCGTCCAGGTCCCCCCGGATGAGCCCCAGCACGTGGGCCACCGCCCGATCGCGGAACAAGTCGAGCCACTCCGGTTCCGGGGCGTCGAGCCAGCGCGGCCCGAACTCGTCGCGGATGGCCCGGGCCACCTCCTTCACGTACTCGCCCGGGTAGCTCCTGGCCGGCATCTCCACCGCCCGGCCGAACAGCTCCTGGTAGCGCAGGTGGACCGAGCGTGCCAGGGTCTGCACCTGCGCCCCGTAGTCGTTGACGTAGTACTCGCGCGTCACCTGGTGCCCGCTCCAGGCCAGCAAGCTGGCCACGCCGTCACCCACTACGGCGTTGCGGCCGTGCCCCACGTGCATGGGGCCGGTGGGGTTGGCGGAGACGTACTCCACGATGACGCGCCGGCCATCGCCCACCGCGGTGCGGCCGAACTCGGTCCCCTGCCGCTCCACCTCGGCCAGGGCGCGGTACCACACGTCGGGAGCGAGACGCAGGTTGATGAACCCCGGCCCGGCCACCTCGATGGCGGCGATGGCGCCCTGGGCGTCGGCGGCGCGCACCTCCTCCACCATGGCCTGCGCCAGCTCCCGCGGCGGCTTGCCGGCCGCCCGGGCCAGCACCATGGCGGCGTTCACGGCGAAGTCGCCGTGGCGGGGGTCGCGAGGCGGCTCCACCGAGAAGGCCGGCTCGCCGGCCGGCCAGCGCCCCGCGACGGCGCCGCGGGCCAGGGCGTCGCGGAAGATCTGGGCCACCAGCTCGCGCATGAGGCGCCCGGTCATACCCGCGCCCGCCGGCAGGTGCAAGCCCGGGCCGCGAGGCCCGGGCTGCGTCGCGCGCCGTGCGGCAGTGGATTCCCGGGGAAGGGCTCCACCGCCGCCGGCAGCTCCGCCCGCCGCGCCGGCCGGGCGGAGGGAAGATGGCTCCGCGCTACTTGCCCAGGCCGGCCTTCTCGGCCGCCTTGTCGACGCCCTTGTCCACGGCCTTGTCGCCCTTCTCCTGGGCGGCCGGGGCCACGGCTCCTGCGGCGGCGCCGCCCTTCTCCACGCCCTTATCGACGCCCTTCTTCACGCCCTTCTTCCCGGCGGCCTTGGCCTGGCCCTTGGCCTCGGCGGCCTTCTCGTGGCCCTCGGCCGTCCCCTGGGCCTTGGCGGCCTCGCCGGTCTTCTTGGCCTCGGCGGCGGCGGCCTGGCCCGACGACTTGGCCTGGCCAGCGGCGGCTGCCCCGGCGGCCTTTGCCTGATCGGCGGCGGGGGCGGCGGGCTGGGCCGCCTGCTGCCCGGCCTGCCCGGCCTTCTGGGCCTCGGCCTTGGCGGCGTCGGCGGCCTGGGCCTTGCTGGGGAGCGCCGGCGTCTGGGCCAGCGCCGGCAGCGCGAAGGCGGCCAGGACGGCGAGCACGAACGTCTTCATGGTGTGGTCTCCTGTGAGTACGGGGTGGTGAGGCCGCCCCGGTATACGGAATCGCCGGCCGGGTGGCCAGCGGAAACCGGAGCGCCCCCAGGACCGACGAGCGGCGCGCGCCCGGTATTCACGGGTACGCGTCGAAGGCCCCGCAGCGCGGGCAGCGCCAGGCCCGGGACGCCGCGCTGGCGGCGCAGTGCCGGCATCGCAGCGACCGCACCTGGCGCGACAGCGCCGCCACCATCAGGTCGTGGCGGGCCGACAGCTCCTCCGGCCCCGGCGATCCGGCCTCTTTGAGCAGGTCCCGCATGGCGAGGGTCACCTCGCCGGCCCGGTCCAGCTCCAGCGCCCGCCGCAGCGCGCCCAGGGCCTCGGCGCTCCGACCCTGCGCCTGGAGCAGCCGCGCCCGCAGCAGGTGCAACGCCGCGTCGCCGGGCGCCCGCGCCAGCCTCGTCGCCACGGCTCCCTCGGCCAGCCCGGGGTCGCCGAGCCGCTCCAGCACCGGCCAGGCCAGGAGCGACACCGCCGGCTCGGCCTCCAGGGCGCCCTCCACCGCCGCGAGCGCCGCGGCGCGGTCGCCACGGGCCGCCTCCACCTCCGCCAGCGCCAGGAGCGCGTCGGCGCAGGCGGGGCTCGCCTCCACCGCCTCCAGCGCCGCCCGCCGCGCCTCCCCGGCATCGGCCGCCAGCCGGCTGCGGGAGAGCCGGGCCAGGAGGTGCGCCAGGAGGCGGTCGTCCGGCGCCGGCCCGAGCCGGCGCTGCACCGCCACCGCGCCCGCCAGGTCGTCCAGGTCCACCAGCACGTCGCGCAGCCCCTGGGCGGCGGCGCGGTCGCCGGCCTCGGCCAGCGGCCGGTAGGCCTGGGCCGCCTCCCGCAGCATCCCGGCGCGGCGGTAGTCGTCGGCCAGCTCCCGCTGCACCTCGGCCCGGCGGTCCGGGGCCAGGCCCGGCTTCAGGAGCATGTTGCGGTGGAGCCGGATGGCCCGCGGCAAGTCGCCGGTGCGGCGGAACAGCGCCCCCAGGGCCAGGTAGGTCTCCACGGCCTCGGGGCTCCCCAGGCGGGCGGCGTCGGAGAGGGCCTCGATGGCGGCGTCGGAGTCGTCCGAGATCATGGAGCGGACGCCCTTGAGGTAGGCCTGGGCCTCCGCCCGGCGCCGCCGCAGCCGCTCGCCCAGGAAGATGGCCAGGGCGGCCATGAGGCACAGGATGGCGAAGGCGAGCCAGTGCACGGCCCCGGCCTACTGCGCGAAGCCCGCCCGGATGCGCTCCCAGGTCGCCTCGAGGTGCTCCACCATCACCTTGGTGTCGCCCAGCACCGGCATGAAGCTGGTGTCGCCGTTCCAGCGGGGCACCACGTGCCAGTGGAGGTGATCGGCGATGCCGGCGCCCGCCACCACCCCCAGGTTCATGCCCACGTTGACACCGTCGGGCCGGTAGACGGCTCGGAGGACGGCCAGGGTGCGGCGGAGCTCGTCCTGCAGGTCGGCGAAGTCCCCCGGGGCGAGGTCGTCGAGCCGCGCCACGTGGGCCCGGGGCACCACCATGACGTGCCCCGAGTTGTACGGGTAGCGGTTCAGCATGGTGAAGCTGCGGGGCGCGCGGTGGACGAGCAGGTTCTCCCGGTCGGCGGCTTCGCTGGACTGCGCCGGAAAGAGGCAGAAGATGCAGCCGTCGGGCTTGGGCGCGTCGATGGAAGCCATGCGCCACGGCGCCCAGAGCCGGTCCACCGCTCACCTCGCCAGGTACCACAGCCCGGGCCCCTGGGCCCCCAGGGCCTCGTCCCGCAGCTCGGAGCGGATGGCCCGGGCCACCGCCCGCGCCGCGTCGCCAAAGAGATCCTCGAAGAAGCGGGAGCGCTCCTCGGGCGGGTAGACCAGGCGGGGCTCGCCCTTCAGGCCCGCGTCCTCCTTGGCCAGGTCCACCGCGTCGTGGAAGTTCCCCAGGTCGTCGATGAGGCCCAGCTGCTGCGCCTGCTCGCCGGTGAGCACTCGGCCGTCGGCGAACTTGCGGACGTCGTCCTCGGCCATGTCGCGCGACTCGGCCACGGCGGCGACGAACTGGCGGTAGACCTGGTCCACCAGGGCCTGCCAGTAGGCCCGGTCCTCCGGGGTCATGTCGCGGAAGGGGTTGCCCGCGTCCTTGAGCTTGCCGCTCTTCACGGTCTCCATCTTCACCGAGAAGCGGTCGGCCAGCCCCTTCACGTTCACGAACTGGCTGATGACGCCGATGGAGCCGGTGAGCGTGCCCGGTTCGGCCACGATGCGGTCGCAGCCCATGGCCACGTACAGTCCGCCCGAGGCGGCCACGTTGCCCATGGAGCACACCACCACCTTGTCCTCGCCGACGCGCCGGAGCTCGTCGTAGATCTCCTGGCTGGGGGCCACCGCCCCCCCGGGCGAGTCGATGCGCACCACGATGGCCTTCATGTCGGAGTCGTCGGCGTAGCGCTTGAGGAGGCGCAGCACCCCGTCCGAATCCACCCCGCTGCGCCCTTCCACGCCGATGATCCCCTCGATGGGGACCACGCCGATGCGGGGTCCGGAGGTGAGCCGGGGCGTCTCCCCCTTCACCGCCGTGTAGGCCAGCAGCAGGAAGGCGAAGAACACCGCGAACAGCCCGCCGAAGATGAAGAGCACCACCGCCACCGCCAGGCGGTCCCGCCTGGGTGGCTCCGCCGGCGGCATCCGCGGCGGGGGAGGCGTCCAGGGCGGCGGCGGAAGCGGCGGGGCTCCCCACTGCGGCTGCGAGGGCGCGGCGGCCTGGGCTGGCGGCGGGGCTGGCGGCGCGCCCGCCGGCGCCCCGGGCTCGACGGGAGTGGTGGGCAGGGGCTCGTTCGGGTCGTTCGGCGTCATGGCCGGTTCAGGTAATCACGGGGGCCGGGGCGCCGCAACACCCGGCCCCCAAGGCCGACGGACGGGCAGAGCGCCGTCGGCGGGGCGGCGCGCGCAGCGCGCCGGGGCCGTGCGCAGCAGGGGTTGGACCCTACGTCGAGCGGAGGTCCAGCTTTGCCGGACCGGAGCGTCTAGCCCTTGCGCCGGTTGAACTTCTCCATGAGGTCGCCCAGCCGGGCCCGGGCGTCGCCCTGCTTGCGCAGGTACTCGCGGTAGTCGTCGTCGCCCTCGCGCGACAGCGCCTTGACCGAGAGGGCCACCTTGCGCTCCTGGGAGTCGATATCGATGACCTTGACATCGATCTCCTCCCCCTCCTTCACCACGTCGCGCGGGTTCTCCACCCGCTCGTCGCGCAACTCGGAGACGTGGACCAGGCCCTCGATGCCGGGCTCCACCTCCACGAAGGCGCCGAAGTCGGTGACCTTGGTGACCTTGCCCTTGAGGCGCGAGCCCACCGGGCGGCGCTCGGAGAGGGTGGTCCAGGGGTCCTGGGCCAGCTGCTTGATGCCCAGGCTGAAGCGCTCGTTCTCCACGTCGATGTTGAGCACCATGGCCTCGACCACGTCGCCCTTCTTGAACTTCTCGCCCGGGTGCTTGATGCGCTCGACCCAGCTGATGTCCGAGACGTGGACCAGGCCGTCGATGCCCTCCTCCACGCCCACGAAGATGCCGAAGTCGGTGACGTTGCGGACCTCGCCGCGGATGACCGAGCCGATGGGGTACTTGTCCTCCAGCAGCGTCCAGGGGTTGGGCTCGATCTGCTTCATCCCCAGGCTGATGCGCTTGGCGCGGGGGTCGATGTCCAGCACCACCGCCTCGACCTCGGTGCCCACCGAGAGGAGCTTGGAGGGGTGCTTCACCCGCTTGGTCCAGCTCATCTCGGAGACGTGCACCAGCCCCTCCACGCCCTGCTCCAGCTCGATGAAGGCGCCGTAGTCGGTGAGCGAGACCACCTTGCCCTTGACGCGCGTGCCGACCGGGTACTTCTCGTCGGCGCGGTGCCAGGGGTCCTCCTGGATCTGCTTCAGGCCCAGGCTGACGCGCTCGGTGGTGGGGTCGAACTTGAGGACCACCACCCGCACCTCCTGCCCCACCTCGAACACCTCCGAGGGGTGGCCGATACGGCCCCAGGACATGTCGGTGACGTGCAGGAGGCCGTCGATGCCGCCCAGGTCGATGAAGGCGCCGTAGTCGGTGAGGTTCTTCACCACGCCCTTGAGGACGGCGCCCTCCTTCAGGTTCTTCAGGGTCTCCTTCTTCAGCTCCTCGCGCTCCTTCTCCAGCAGGACGCGGCGGCTGAGGACGATGTTCCCCCGCTTCTTGTTGAACTTGATGACCTTGAACCTGAACTTCTCGCCGATGAGCTTGTCCAGGTTGCGGACCGGGCGGATGTCCACCTGGCTGCCGGGGAGGAAGGCCTTGACGCCGATATCCACCGAGAGGCCGCCCTTGACGCGACCGACGATGACGCCCTCCACGAGCTCGTCGCGCTCGCACGCGGCCGAGATCTCGTCCCAGATGCGCATCTTGTCGGCCTTCTCCTTGGAGAGGACGACCATGCCGGTGTCGTTCTCGCGGGACTCCACCAGGACGTCGACCTTGTCGCCGACCTTGACCTGGGGTTCGCCGCCGGGGCCGACCGGGAACTCGACCAGGGGCACCTGCCCCTCGGACTTGTAGCCGATGTCCACGACCACGTAGTCCTTGGCGATCTGGATGACGGTGCCGCCGACGACGCGCCCCTCCTCGATCTGGCCGCTTTTGGCCTCGCTCTGGGCGAAGAGCGTCGCGAAGTCCTCGGTGTCCGGTTCGGGCGTACGGATGGTCTGGTTCTCCATTGAAGAGATGAGCCTTCTTGTTCGGGCTGCCCGCCGGCGGGGAGGTGGACCTCGGGTCGGCGGACGCTGCGAGCACCCCCTCGAGTCACGGCCGCCGCCCCGGGGAGCAAGGGCGGAAGGCGGTCGCCGGGAACCCCCCGGCGTCAATCAGGAAAGCCGGGAATCTACGCGCGCCACCTGCGGGCGTCAAGCGCCCCGGCCCGGTGCGGAGCTCAGCGGAACGTCGCCAGCCGCGCCGCCACTCCTTCCACCACCCAGTCGGGCGTGGAGGCGCCGGCGCTGATCCCGACCAGCCGGCACCCCCGGAACCAGCCCGGCTCCAGCTCCTCCTCGGTCTCCACGTGCCAGGTGCGGGGCTGGATGGCCCGGCAGATCTCCGCCAGGTGCCGGGTGTTGGCGCTGTTCTTCCCGCCCACCACCACCACCGCGTCCACCTCGCCGGCGAGCTGGCGGGCGTCCGCCTGGCGCTCCTCGGTGTCCGAGCAGATGGTGTTCACCGCCCGCACCTCCTTGTGCAGGAGGGCCAGCGCCCCCACCACTCGCTCGAAGTCGGCGCCGATGCAGGTGGTCTGCGCCACCACCGCCACCTTCTGGGCCTCGATCTCGGGGATGGGCCCGCCCGGCTTCACCACCGTGCAGGGCCCCTCGCAGTAGCTCACCACGCCCTTCACCTCGGCGTGGTCGGCGTCGCCCACGACGACCAGGTGGTATCCCTCGCGCGACAGCCGCTGGGCCATGGCCTGCGGGTACTTCACGTAGGGGCAGGTGCCGTCCACCAGCTCCAGCTCGCGCGCCTTGGCGGTCTCCATCTCGCTCTTCACTGCCCCGTGGGTACGCACCACCACCGTGGTCCCCTGGCCCACCTCGGCGATCGCGTTCACGGTCTTGACACCCTTCTCCTGCATGCGGGCCACGGCCTGGGGGTTGTGGATGATGGGGCCGAGCGTCACCACCGGGCTGCGGGCCCCGTCGGCGACCTCCATCACCTGGTCGACCGTGCGCCGCACCCCCCAGCAGAATCCGGCGGTCCTGGCGATCTTCACGTCCATCGAAGCCTACCCATAACCCCCCGGCGAGCCGGGAGCCATCCCGCCGACGCGGGTACGCCCTTCTCGCCCACGAAACGATCGTTTTCCTCCCAGAAGAACCGTCTACGCCCGCCCCCGCGCCGCCAGCCGCCGCTCGACCTCCGCCACCAGCTGGTCGACCACCTGGTCGAGGGTGAGGCCGCTCGTGTCCACCCTCACCGCGTCGGGCGCGGGCTTGAGCGGCGCCACCGCCCGCTGGCTGTCGTCGCGATCCCGCCGGCGCTGCTCGGCCAGGACCTGCTCGAAGGTGGACGGGTCGCCCCGCCCCCGCAGCTCCTCGAATCGCCGCCGGGCCCGGACCTCATCGGAGGCGGTGAGGAAGAACTTGGCGTCGGCGTCGGGGAAGACCACCGTCCCCACGTCGCGCCCCTCGAGCACCGCGCCCCGGTTTCCGGGTGCGGTGGCGAGCCGCCGCTGCAAGCCCAGCAGGCCGGCGCGCACCACCGGCCGCGCCGAGACGGCGCTCGCCCCCAGCGACATGGGCGGGGTGCGGATGGCCTCCGAGACGTCCTCGCCGCCGAGCAGGACCCGCAGCCCCGCCGGCTGGCCCACCGGAGCCGGGGTGAACCGGATCTGGAGCGACGGCAGGAGCGCCGCCAGGCGCGCGTCGTCGTCGAAGGCCACGCCGGCCCGGCTGGCCGCCAGGGCCACCGAGCGATAGATGGCCCCAGTGTCGACCATGGTGAAGCCGAGCCGGGCCGCCAGCGACCGCGAGGCCGTGCTCTTGCCCGCTCCCGCCGGCCCGTCCACGGCCACGATGAACGGGCGCGGGGCGGTCACGTCGCCAGGACCTTGGCGAGGGCCCGCAGGCACTTCTCGTTCTCGGCCCGCAGGCCCACCGTGACGCGCTGGGCGGTGGGGAAGCCGTAGCCCCCCATGGGACGGACCACCACTCCCTCCCGCAGCAGCGCCTCGAAGAGGTCCTTCCCCGGCCGCACGGGGAAGTCGGCCAGGAGGAAGTTGCCCTGGGAGGGGACCACGATGGCACCGAGCCTCCGGAGCCCCTCCGCCAGGAAGGGGCGCTCGCTGGCCACCAAGGCGCGGCTCCGCCTCACGTGCTCGGCGTCCTCCAGCGCGGCCACGCCGGCGGCCTGGGCCACCAGATTCACGTTGAAGGGAGCGCGCACCCGGTCCACCAGCTCCACCACCTCGGGACGGGCGAAGGCGTATCCCAGGCGCAGGCCGGCCAGGCCGTAGATCTTGGAGAAGGTGCGCAGCACCACCAGGTTGGGGAAGCGCTGGCGCAGCTCGAAGGCGCGCTGGAAGCCGGCCACGTCCACGAACTCGAGGTAGGCCTCGTCGAGGACCACCAGCGCCTCGCGGGGGGCCGCCTCCAGGAACGGGACCAGCGCCTGCTCCAGGAACCAGGTGCCGGTGGGGTTGTCCGGGTTCGCCAGGAAGACCACCTTGGTGCGCCGGTTGAGCCGGGCCCGCAGGCCCTCGAGGTCGTAGTGGAAGCGCTCCCGCATGGGCGCCTCGACCAGCGTCCGCCCGTGGGCCTGGGCGGCAAGCTTGTAGGCGATGAAGCTCTGGGCGCTGGTGAGCACCTCCTCGCCCTCGAGGACGAAGGTGCGGACCATGAGTTCGATGAGCTCGTTGGAGCCGTTGCCCACCATCACCTCGTCCGCCCCCACCCCGAACTTCCTGGCGATGGCGGCCTTGAGGTAGAAGGCGGAGCCGTCCGGGTAGAGGTGCATCCGGGCGGCGGCCTCGCGAACCGCGGCCAACGCCAGGGGCGAGGGGCCGAGGGCGTTCTCGTTCGAGGCCAGCTTGGCGACGCCAACGACCCCGTACTCCCGCTCCACCTCCTCGATGGGCTTGCCGGGGACGTAGGGGGTGAGGGACGCGACGTAGGGCGGAACCAGGGGCATGGGGCGACGGTTCTAGCACGGCCGGAGCGGCGGGTGCGAGCAGGCGTCCGGCCGCCGCCGGGGCGCGGCGGCGCCCCCAGCCGGCGCCGGCCCCTGCCCCGATCCGCCCGCCTCAGCGCGCCTCGTGCGCGGCCAGCAGGACGGCGATGCGGTCCCGGTCCTCGGGCGTGGCGTCCACGAAGCGCAAGCCGACGTCGTGCCGGGCCGGCGCCCCCTCGGGCAGGGGCTCGTCCCAGACCACCTCGACCAGCGCCACCGCGCTCCCGCCCTCGGGGAAGGCGATCTCGACCTCCATGCGCTTGCCGGGAGCGTGCGCCTCGTCCGAATAGCAGCGGAGGCCGCCCAGGCCGAGGTCCTGGACCTGGTAGCGGACCAGGCGCGCCAGCGCGCTCACGGGTCGGATCAGGATGGGAACCTGCGCCCGGTGGAACCGGCGTCGGTCCGCCTCGGGCTTCACGAACAGCATCTCGGGCGAGTCCTCCGCCCCCCGGCGCGTGCACAGTAGCGGGAACGAGGTGGCTTGGGAACCTGCTCCCTTGAGGGATTCCGCGCACAGGGTGCGAGGGGCGCGGCCGGAGTGCGAGAAAAGATTCTTCTCGGGCGCGGCGCGGACGCCCTGGGACCGCGTGCCTCCCCCCTTGGGTGGAGGCGACGGCCGTCACTCCTCGTGCGTGAAGACGCCCATGGCCCGGAACTTCTGGTAGCGCTGCCGCACCAGTTGCTCCGGGGTGAGCTTCTTCAGCTCGGCCAGGTGGCGCCGCAGCGCCTGGCGCAGGTTCTCGGCGGTGAAGGCCGGGTCGCGGTGAGCGCCGCCGGGAGCCTCCCGGACCACCTCGTCGATGATGCCGAATCCCGCCAGGTCCCTGGCGGTGAGGCGCAGCGAGTCGGCCGACTTCTGCGCCTTGGTCGGGTCGCGGTAGAGGATGGAGCTGCAGCTCTCCGGCGAGATCACCGAGTAGGTGGCGTACTCCAGCATGAGGATGCGGCTGGTCACCCCCAGCGCCAGCGCGCCGCCCGAGCCCCCCTCCCCGATCACGGCCGAGATCGTGGGCACGCCCAGCGAGGCCATCACCTCCAGGTTGACGGCGATGGCCTCGGCCTGGCCCCGCTCCTCGGCCCCCACCCCCGGGTAGGCGCCGGGGGTGTCGATGAAGGTGACGAGCGGCTTGCGGAAGCGGTCCGCCAGGTCGTAGAGGCGGCGCGCCTTGCGGTACCCCTCGGGCCGCGGCATGCCGAAGTTGCGCAGCAGGTTCTCCTTGGTGCCGCGCCCCTTCTGCTCGGTCACCACCACTACCGGCTCCCCGTCGAAGCGCGCGAAGCCTCCCACGATGGCCCGGTCGGCGGCGAAGCGCCGATCCCCCTCGACCTCGAAGAAGTCGGTGAAGAGGGCCCGGACGTAGTCCAGGGAGTAGGGACGGTTGGGGTGGCGCGCCAGCTGCACGACCTGCCAGCGGGAGAGGTCGCGGAAGATCTCCACCTGGAGCTTCCTGGCCTTGCGCTCCAGCTTGACGATCTCGTCGGTGAAGGCGGTGGAGGCGCCTAAGTGCTGCTTCAGCTCCTCGATGCGCGACTCGAGGGCGATGAGCGGCTTCTCGAAATCCAGCGTGTAGGCGAGCTTGGCCACGCGCCGCTTATAGCACGGAGGCGCTTGAAATCATGGCGCAATGCGGCAGGCGGCGGCCAGCGCCGGCACGTCGAAGGGGGGGCGGAGCCATTCCACGCCCGGTTCCTTTCG
>DASRTO010000056.1:0-4741 GCA_035655915.1 Anaeromyxobacteraceae bacterium | reverse complement strand
CAAGCACCCGGGAAGCTGCGGAGATGGGCGGGTGTTGACATCCCTCCAGGGGCGCTGTCGGCCGCCATCGCCCGGGTGCCGGTGGCCACCGCCAGCGGGGGGCTGGTGCCGCTCGGGGCTCATCCTGGCCGCCCTCATCCCCCTGGCGGTGACGGGCTCTATGGGCGTGACCGTCGCCGTCCTGGTCCACGAGTCGAGCGAGCTGCTGGCGGTGATGAACGGGCTCCGGGCCGGACGCGTCGCCCAGGGCCCGCTGGTCGACGCGCCCCCGGCGAGTCCATAGAGGGCCGTACCGTCCGGAACAGGCAGGCGTACCGACCGGTACGGCCGCGATGCCACCCGGCGGCGCAAGCCCCTGGAATCACGAGTTGGCGCGGTCATTGCTGTCGGAGGCCTCGTCGCATCTCGCGACCAACGAAAGGGAAAGAGGAGATCCATGATCCGTCGAATCGCAGTGAGCCTGGCAGCGGCGGGGCTGGCCGCCTGCGGTGGCAGCGTCCCGAGCTCGTCGCTGAGCGGGCAGCTGGTCGCCTACCGGGCCACCGGCCAGGCCCTGGCGAATGCGGAGTACGCCTACTCGGCGCAGTCCAGCGCGGCAGCGACCCAGACCGCCTGTGAGCAGGCGCAGGCGCAGTACGACCACGTCGCCGGCCCGCTCGTCGACCGGATGCACGAGCTGAGCCGGACGATGGATCAGCACATGGACGGCGAGGGGGCCCCCGATTTCGCTGACATGGAGTGCGTGGCGCAGGCCATGGAGGTGGAGATGGAGCGACACCGCGCCCAGGCCTGCCAGGCCGCCGACGCGGCCGGCGACCAGGCCGAGGCTACCTACCACTCCACCACCATGATGGGCTGGGTCGAGCACCAGCGGGTCCGGTACCAGGACCTGGCCGCCATGTCCGGGATGATGGCCGCGCACGGCGAAGGCACCTTCACCTGCCAGGCGAAACCGGACGGCACCTTCACCTTCACCAGCGGGGGGACGCAGACCCACTACCCCGACCCCGAGCACCAGGGCTCGACGACCCCAGGGGTCTGCCCGAGCCCGACCCCGTGGCCGGAGCCGTGCCATGATTCGACCTGCATGGGCCCGGGAGGCATGCACTGACCGGGGCCGTCGAGGTCGCGGTGGAGGCCCTCCTTGACTAGATCCTGGTCGGGATCGGAGGCTCGAGACATGAAGCCGGTCAGGGCCGTAGCCATCGCGTTCGTCCTCCTCGCGCCTTCCGCGCGCGGGGAGGACGCCTCCGTCGACGCGCGGCGAGTGGTCCGGGAGGCGCTGGCGGAGCGGGCCCTGGGTCCGGTGACGCCGCCGCTGCTCCCGGTCCTCCTCCCTGGCTCGCCCGGGGAGCCGGGCAAGCACCCCCCGGCGCAGCCTCGCCCGGCGCCCGGGCCGCCGGCGCGCCAGCCCGGAGCCCCGCCAACCCCCAAGCCCCCGGCGAGCGGGGACCTCCGCCCGGCGGATCACGACGTCCCGCGCGGCGCCATGTCCCGCTCGGCCCAGCACGAGGCCGCCGACGTCGCGGCCAGGGAAGCGCACCGGATCCGCGCCGACGAGGCCAACCGCGCCGCCATGGGCGCGGCCATGAGCGGGGCATCCGCCGAGTCGGCGCATGGAACCTCGGATTGCCACGACGCGGCCAGCACCATGCGCTCGGCGGGGATGGATCCGGAGCACGGCGGCAGCATGCCCGGTGGCGGGATGATGCACGACGGCGGGCACTAGGGACGCCCGGTGCATGCCGCGCTTTTGCTCGCCCTGCTCGGGCTCGCGGTGTCGGCGGGCCCGGACGCCCCGGAGGCCCACCTCCTGGCCGGCGCCAGGGCCTTCCGGGAGGGGCAGTTCGGCGCGGCGCTGGTGGAGTTCCGCGTCGCCGAGAAGCTCGGGGCGGCCGACGCCGGCGCCTACGCGGCCGCGGCCCTCGTGAAGCTGGGCCGCGCCGAGGAGGCCATCGAGGCCTTCGGCGCCGCGAAGTCGGGCGAAGGCGATCCGCTGCTCGACCATTACCGGGCCATGGCCTGCCACGAGGCGCGCCTGTACCTCTGCGCCGACCGGCTCCTCGAGGGCGTGGCGGCGCGTGGAGGCCCGGGCATGGCCGAGCAGGCCACCCGGACCCGCGCCGCCATCGCCGAGATCCTGAAGGGCGAGCCGTCGAAGGGGAACGTCGACTGGTACCTGGCGCGGTGCCGGGACCTGGCGCGGGATCGCCCGTCCCTCGCCGCGGCCTACTGTGCCGAGGCCGCCGGGCTGGGAAGCCGGCGTGCCGACGGGTACGGCCGGGCGGAGGCCGCTGCCGCGCTCCCCCAGCCGCGACCAAAGGGAGCCGCGCGTTGACCTCCTGGGTGCTCCTGGCCGCCGCGCTTTCGACGGCGCCGCCGGACCCGTGCGCACCGGTGGCGCCCGCTCCCCAGGCCGACCCGGTCGCGGCCGCGGCGTACCGGCGGGTGGGGGACGAGGAGCGGTCGGCCGGCAGCGCCGACACCGCGACCGCCGCCTACGGGAGCGCTCTCTCCCTCGACCCGGGGGACGAGCGCTCGCGGGCCGCCCTGGCGGAGCTGTGCGCGGCCGCCAGGGGACAAGGCACGGCCGACGACTTCGAGCGGGGGCTGGCCCTCATGAAGGAGGGCGAGACGCGGCGGGCGGCGGAGGCCTTCGAGCGCGTGCTGGCGAAGGGCCCGGACGCCTCCGCCGCGCTCCTGGCGGGGGTCTGCCGCTACCAGCTCGGCGAATACGAGCCGGCCGCGGCGCACCTCAGGTCGGCGGAGGCCGACCCGCTGCACGCGGCGCTCGCGCGGTACTACCTGGGGCTCGTCGCGCTCGCGGAGGGCGCACCCAGGGAGGCGGCCGGCCTGCTCGACTCGGCTGCGTCGGGTCCGGAGGTGGCGGCGATCGCCAGGGACCTCGCCCGCTACGCCTGGCGCCAGCAGCGCCTGGTGCTGTCCGCCTCGTCGGACGTGGTCTGGGACTCGAACGCGACCCTGGCCCCGGGCGGGACCCCCCTCGCCTCCGCCAGCGACGGGGCCTTCGACCTCGCCGCGGGGGGCCTGTTCCGTCCCGCCGGCGAGAGCGGCCCCTATCTCCGGGCCTCGGCGCTCCTCCACGAGCAGCTCAGGGTGCACTCGCTCGACATGCTGGGAGCCTCCGGCGGCGCGGGGTGGCAATTCGGCCGACTGGGGAACGCGCTCGTCCTGAGCTACGACTACGACTGGCGCAGCCTCGACGGCGCGCCCTACCTCTCGGCGAACCGCCTCGGCGTCTCGGGATGGACGTCGGCCGGCCCGGTCGTGCTCACCGCGGGCTACTTCGCCCGCTGGGAGGACTACCAGTCTCCCACGTTCGACCCGTTCGACGGGATCGTCCAGCGCGCCGAGGCGAAGGCCAGCCTGGCGGTGAGCCGGGCCGCCTGGTTGACGCTGGGCTACGGCCTCTCGTCCGACAGCGTGCGCCTGGACTCCTTGTCGTGGCTCGAGCAGGGTCCGGCAGCGGTCCTCAGGTGGCTCCCCGGATCGCGCTGGCGACTCGTCTTCGGGGCGAGCGCGATCTTTCGGGACTATCAGGCGGTGGCCCCGGCGCTGGGCGTTCGCCGCGAGGACGCCTACCTCGACGGGGCCATGCTGGCAGAGTATGACCTCGGGCTCGAGTGGACGATCTGGCTGTCGCTGGACATGCGGAAGGCGTTCTCGAACGTGGCCCAGTACGCCTACACACGCGTCGCCCCCATGGCCGGCGTCTCGTTCGTGACGGGGATGTAGGCCGTGCGGCGGACGCTGGTCCCCGCCGCGGCGGCCCTGCTCGCGCTGGCGGGATCCCTGGCGGTGACCCTCTACCTCCACCGCGCCGCCGCCGCCGCGGTGGACGGGGTGCTGGAAGCCCGGCTGCGAAGCGCCGGAGAGACCGCCGCCGAGCTCCTCGGCCAGGCTCCGCCGACGCCGCAGGCGCTTCGCGCCGTGATGGAGGCGAACGGGCTGGAGGGCGCCTACCTGCTCTCCCCCTCGCTGCGCGTCGTGGCGGACGCCACCGGCCCGGGGGGTCGAGCCGCCGACCTGCTGCGCGTCGACGCGGCGCGAGTGGCGCAGGCCTTCCAGGGCCGGCCTACCGTCGCCTTCGGATTCGCCCTCGGGGAGCTGCAGGTGGTCTCAGGCTACTTCCCGGTGCGGGCCGCCGACGGGGGCGCGGCCTCGGTCCTGGCGCTCGAGGGCGGCAAGACCTTCACCTCGGCCAGGGCCGGGTTGCGGCGGGCCCTCTGGACCGGCGTCGCGCTGTCGCTCCTGGCCGCCCTGGGGCTCGGCGCGGTGGCGTTCCGCTGGTCGCGGAGCGAGGCCCACCGCGTGGAGGCCGCCGAGCGAGCCGCCCGCGGCGACCTCCTCGCCAGGCTGGCGGCCATGGCCGCGCACGAGATCCGCAATCCCCTCGGCGTGATCCGGGGCGCCGTGGAGCTGGTGCGCGCGCGGAGCGGCGCCGCGCTCGCCGGACCCGACCAGCAGGCCCTCGCGGACGCCCTGGGGGAGGTCGAGCGCATGCGGCGCCTCACCGAGGACCTGCTCGACGTCTCCCGCGAGCCGGCGCTGCAACGCGTCTCGCTCGACCTGGCGGACGTGGCCGCCGCGGCGGCCCGGGCGCTGGCGAGCTCGTTTCCGGACGTCGAGGTCCGCCTGCGGCTCCCGGCCCTGCCGGTGGACGGGGATCCGGTGCGCCTGCAGCAGGTGCTGGGCAACCTCCTCCAGAACGCGGCCCAGG
>DASRTO010000055.1:0-6357 GCA_035655915.1 Anaeromyxobacteraceae bacterium | reverse complement strand
CGCCCTACGGAAGCGATCGGAATGCCAGGGATTCGGAACCGACCCCGAGATGTGTGGGGTCCTCAGGCTCGGTGACGTCTCGACGCCTGTCGGTGGCCAGGGAGAACGCCGGCATGACCCGAACGGGTGGCTTCCAGTTCTACTGAACTGGCGTGGCCTCGGGCCGATCCGTTAATTGGCTCCCCCCGCCGGCTCGCGGTCATGCTCCGCCACCCATGAGCCGACCAGCGTGTAGGCCACCGCCAGCACTGCCGGGCCGATGAAGAGCCCGACGACGCCGAAGCTGATGAGGCCGCCGATGACGCCGGCGAGGATGAGCAGCAGCGGCAGGTCGGCCCCCTTCTTGATGAGGATGGGGCGCATGACGTTGTCGAGCACCAGCACCCCGATGCTCCACACCAGCAACACCGTGCCCCAGGTGGTGGAGCCGGTGGCGTACAGCCAGATCACCGACGGCGCCAGCACCAGCAGCGGGCCGACCTGGGCGATGCACAGCACCAGCGCCACCGCGGCCAGGAGGCCGGCATGCGGGACGCCGGCCACCGCCAGGCCGATTCCGGTCAGCGCCGACTGGGCCACCGCGGTGACCACCACCCCCAGGGCAACGGCGCGGATGGCCTTCCCGGCCAGCGCCACCGCGTTCTCGCCCCGCTCTCCCGCCAGGCGGCGGAAGAAGCGGCGCACGCCCGCCGCCGCCGTCTCGCCGCCGGCGTAGAGGATCCCGGCGATGAGGACGGTGAGCAGCAGCTGCACCACCGTGCCGCCGAAGCTCCCGGCGTGGGAGACGAGCCACCTGGCCACGTCGCGGCCGTAGGGAGCGAGCTGGGCCCAGAGCGAGTCGGGGCCGCGCTCAGCCAGGGCGCGCCAGGCCGCCTCGAGGCGGGGACCGACCAGGGGAAGGCCCGTCAGCCAGCCCGGAGGGTCGGGCAGCGTCAGGGTGGAGGCCGATTTCGCCAGGTCCACGATCCGGACGGCGTTCTCCACGATGGTGGCGATGGCCAGGTACAGCGGGACCACCACCAGCAGGAGCAGCAGGGCCACCATCACGGTGACGGCCGGGCCGCGCTTCCCGCCGAGGCGGCGCTGCACCCCCAGCAACACGGGCCAGGTGGAGACGGCGATCATGGCCGCCCACAGCAGGGCGAGCAGGAACGGACGCAGCACCCAGGCGGTGCCGGCGATGAGGATGCCGATGGCGAGCACCGCCATGGTGACGCGCGCGAGGTCTGGTCGCGGCGGGAGGGCGTTCATGGCCGAAGGCGGCCGGGCGGGACCCCGGTCCCCCCGACCTGCCCCGGATGCTGTCACGGCGGGGCGGCGCTGACAACGGCTCCGGGGGGCGGCGCGCGGCCGCGGCCGCGTCTGGCGCGCCGGCTTGCCGGCTGGTGTATGGTGCCGGTGCGGCCGCGCCCCGCGTCGGCGCGCCGCGGCCTCGAGGAGGCGCCATGCCGGCCGACAGCGGGCTGGACACGCGGAAGCGACCCCGGAGAGGGTGGGAGCCCATCCTCAGCCCGGTGGACCGCCTCTCCGAGGTTCTCTTCGGCCTCATCATGGCGCTCTCGTTCACCGGCACCCTCAGCGTCGCCGAGAGCGGGCGCGAGGAGATCCGCACCATGCTCCTGGGGGCCCTCGGCTGCAACACGGCCTGGGGCGTCGTGGACGGCGTCATGTACGTGCTCAACGTGCTGGTGCAGCGAAGGCGCGGGCTCGCCCTGCTCCGGGCGATCCGCGGCGAGCCCGACCCCGGCCGCGCCCATCGCCTCATCGCCGAGGCCCTCCCGCCCCTGGTGGCGGAATCCATTCGCACCCCGTCGCTGGAGCAGGTGCGCCAGGATCTGGCGGGGATGCAGGCGGTTCCGGCGGCGGGCGTCACCGGGCGCGACCTCCTCGGCGCCCTCGCCGTGTTCCTGCTGGTCTTCCTCTCCACCCTGCCGGTGGCCATCCCCTTCCTGTTCCCGCTCGAGGCCCGGCGGGCGCTCCGGATCTCGAACGGCGTGGCCATCGTCATGCTCTTCGTGGTCGGACACCGGTACGGCCGCTTCGCCGGCGCGCGCCCCCTGCCGATGGCGCTCGCCATGGTGGCCATCGGTTGCGCGCTGGTGGCGCTCACCATCGCGCTCGGGGGGTGATGGCGTGGCCCGGCTCCAGCCGATGGGCGTGGCGGTCGTGCTGCTCCATGCGGCGACGGCTGCCGCGGCCGAGCCGGCCACACCGGCCCCGGAGGCGCCCACCTGGGGGTGGTCGGCGGCGGCCTACCAGTACTTCCTTCCCCGGGACCCCGACTTCCTCCTGGGGATCGCCACCGCCGACCGCGGCGGGCTCCACCTGGAGGCCCGCTGGAACTACGAGGACCTGCGCACCGCCTCGCTCTGGGCCGGCTGGAGCCTCGAGTCCGGCCAGGCCCTCCACCTGCGGCTCACGCCCATGGCCGGCGTGGTCCTGGGGCGGACCAACGGGCTCGCCCCCGGGCTGGTGCTGGACCTCTCCTGGCGCTGGCTCGAGCTGTACGCCGAGGGCGAGTACGTCATCGACCTCGAGGACGCCGGGGCGAGCTACTTCTACCTGTGGAGCGAGCTGACGGCCTCCCCGGCGGAGTGGCTGGCGCTCGGGCTGGTGGGGCAGCGCACCCGTCTCGTGCACACCTCGGTCGAGGTGCAGCGGGGCCTCATGGGCCGGCTCACGTTCGGCGGCCTCTCGGTGGCGGCCTACGCCTTCAACCCGGCCACCCCGGACTGGTTCGCGGTGGCCGCGCTGTCGTGCGAGATGTGACGGGGAAGGGCGCCGGCGGCGCCGCGGAGGAGCCATGGCAGCCGAGTCGAGCGGGGGGGCAGGCGCGGGGAAGGCGGGCCGGCGGCTCCGCCCATCCGTCAACTGGCTCCTGGCCTTCGTCCCGGCGACGCTGGCGCTGGAGCACCTCGGCGCGGCGCCGCCGCTGGTGTTCTTCTCGGCGGCGCTCTCGATCGTGCCCATCGCCGCCGGGATCGTGCGCGCCACCGAGCAGCTGGCCCACCGGACCGGCGACGCGGTGGGCGGGCTGCTCAACGCCACCTTCGGCAACGCCCCCGAGCTCATCATCGCGGTGGTGGCGCTCCGCGCCGGCCTCTTCGACATGGTCCGCGCCTCGCTGGTGGGCGCCATCCTGGCGAACCTGCTCCTGGCGCTCGGCGGGGCGTTCCTGCTGGGCGGCCTGCGCCACCACGAGCAGGAGTTCAACCCGGCCTCCACCCGGCTCTACGGGAGCATGATGCTGCTCGCCACCACCAGCCTCATGGTGCCGAGCGCCTTCTCCCGGCTCTTCGGCGGCGGGGACCTGACGGTTCCGGAGGTCCAGCTCAACACCGCCCTCTCGGTGGCGCTGCTGGCCGCCTACGGGCTGTACCTGGTCTTCATGCTGCGCACCCACCCGGAGCACTTCGGGAGCGCGGGGGGCGGCGGGGCGGAGGAGCGCGGGGGGCCGAGCTGGAGCCCGGGGCGCGCCGTGGCCAGCCTGGTGGTGGCCTCGGCGGCCGCCGCCTGGATGAGCGAGATCCTGGTGGGGGCCGCTGAAGGGACCGGCAAGGCGCTCGGCATGTCCCAGGCCTTCATCGGGCTGGTGTTCCTGGCCGTCGTGGGCGGCGCCGCCGAGAGCGGCTCCGCCATCGCCATGGCGCGCAAGGGGAAGATGGACCTGTCGGTCGGGATCGCCCTGGGGAGCTGCATCCAGATCGCGCTCTTCGTGGCCCCGGTGCTGGTCCTGGCGAGCCACTTCGTCGCGCCCCGACCCTTCACGCTGGCCTTCAGCCGGGCCGAGCTTGGGACCGCCTTCCTTGGCGTCCTCATCGGGACCATGGTCGCCGGCGACGGGAAGGCCAACTGGTACAAGGGCGTGCTGCTCACGACCTTCTACGCCATCGTGGCCATGCTCTTCTACTTCGCGCCGGGGTAGCGCGGGCGGCGCCCGCCGGGCCGCCTCCCGTCATATCCGTGCCCGGTTGCCACGATCCCTACCTCGGTGGGTTCGGGGCAAGCGAGTGCCGATCAGTCCTCCTCCTCCTTCGCCTCCAGGAAGCGCTTGCCGAGCTCGTGGGCCCGCCGGGTGGCGGCCTCCACCGCGTTCATGAGGGTGGTGCGCAGGCCGCCCGCCTCCAGGGTGTGCAGGCCGGCGATGGCGGTGCCGCCCGGGCTGGTCACCTGGTCCTTGAGCCGGCCGGGGTGCTCGCCGGTCTCGAGGAGCAGCTTGGCCGAGCCGAGCACGGTGTGGGCGGCTAGGTCCTGGGCGGTGCGCCGGTCAAGGCCCACTTTCACCCCCGCGTCGGCCAGGGCCTCGATCACCAGGAAGACGTAGGCCGGCCCCGAGCCCGAGAGGCCGGTCACGGCGTCCAGGAGCGGCTCGTCCACCACCACCGTCTTGCCCACCGAGTCGAAGAGCGCCTTGGCCTGCGCCAGGTCGGCCTCGGTGGCGTGGTCGCCGGCGGCCATGGCGGTGGCGCCGGCCCCCACCAGCGCCGGGGTGTTGGGCATGGTGCGGACGATGCGGATGCCGTGCCCCACCTTGCGCTCGATGGCCGCCAGCGGGACGCCGGCGGCGATGGAGATGACCAGCTTCCTCTCGTCGAGGGCCGGGGCGATCTCGTCGAGGAGCCTGTTCATCACCTGGGGCTTCACCGACAGGAACACGATCTGCGCCTCGGCGGCGGCGGCGCGATTGTCGGGGGAGGTGCGGATGCCGTAGAGGCGGTTGAGCTCGGCCAGCCGGTCCAGCCGCCGGTCGGTGCAGAGGATCTCGGCCGGGGCGGCCACGCCGGCCCGCAGCAGCCCCTTGATGAAGGCCTCGGCCATGTTGCCGGCGCCGAGGAAGGCGATGGTCTTTCCGAGTGGCATGGCGCGACTCTACCCGATGATGAAGTCCTCGCGCACCGTCCGGCCGCCGGCGAAGCGCTCCACCGTGAAGCGCTCGAAGATCTCGTCCCGGGCGCGGCCGGTCATCCACTCGGCCATGAGCTCGGCGACCGCCGGGGCCATCATGAAGCCGTGGCCCACGAAGCCCGACATCTGCAGGAAGTTGTCGAAGCCGGCCGCCCCCAGCACCGGGTTGTTGTCGGGGGTGACGTCGTAGCAGCCGGCCCACTGCCGCAGGACGCGGAGTCCGGCGGTGATCGGGGCGCAGGCGGCGATGGCGCGGGCGAAGCGCGCCAGGAACCGCAGCGAGGAGCCCATCTCCAGCCCCTCCGGCTCCCGCGGATCGCCCATGCCGCCCACGATCTCGCCGCGGCCCGACTGGGAGAAGTAGAGTCCGGTGTCCAGCACCGACACCAGCGGCCCGAGCCAGGGCTTCGTCGCCTCGGTCACCAGGATCTCGTGGCGCACCGGCCGGTTGGGGAGCGACACCCCGGCCAGGCCCGCCACCTGCTTGCTCCAGGCGCCGCAGGCGTTCACCACCGTGCCGCAGGCGATGGTCCCCCGCGAGGTCGCTACCGCGGTGAGGCGCCGCCCCGCCGACTCGAAGCCGATCACCTCGGTGAAGGTGCGGACCTTCACCCCCAGGGCCTCGGCCCGGGCGGCGTAGCCCCACAGGAAGGGCCAGGGGAACACCACCCCGTCGTCCGGGTTCCAGGCGGCGGCCAGGAAGCGGGCGGCGTCGAGCTGGGGGACCAGCTCGGCCGCCTCCACCGGCGAGAGGAGGCGGGTGCGCAGCCCCATGCGCCGGTGCAGGTCGAGGTTTTGCTGGATGCTCCGGAGCTGGGGCTCGCCCGCGGCGAGGAACAGGTAGCCGCCGCGCCGGAACCAGACGTTCACGCCCATCTCGGAGGCGAAGCGGTCGCAGATCTCGATCGAACGGCGCGCCAGACGGATCATGGTGGGGGTGGACCACTGCGCCCGCACCCCGCCGCCGTTGCGCCCGGAAGCGCCGGCGTTGAGGTAGGAGCGTTCCAGCACCACCACCTCGGTCCGGCCGCGGCGGGCGAGCTCCCAGGCCAGGGCCAGGCCCATGATGCCGCCCCCCACGATGACCACGTCGGCTCGCGGCGGCAGCGGACCGCTGGGCCGGGGCGCCGGCGGCGGCTCGGCCGGCGCCAGGGGCACGCCCGGACCGGGCGGGAGCGAGTCCGGGTCGATGGCCGCCAGGGCCGCCAGCGTCGGCGGGTGGAGCGGGGGACGGGCCGTGAAGGGCGTGGCCTCGCCGGGGGTGGCGCCGAGCCGCAGCAGCTCCCGGGCCGCCAGCGCCAGGCAGCTCTTCCCCTGGCAGGGGCCGGTGCCGAGGCCGGTGTAGCGCTTCAGCGACTCGAGGTCGCGGTGCCCCAGGGCGAAGGCGCGGCGGACGTCCGCCAGGGTCACGTCCTCGCACGCGCACAGGAGCGTCTTACCCACCGGCCGCCT